>JAMOOX010000040.1 GCA_027065045.1 Campylobacteraceae bacterium
AACTGTTTTTTTTATAGGTTTTGGAGAGTTCAAAGAGACTACTACCGAATTCTTTTGTGGAGTAGATAGATATTTTTTGGGTGGTTTTTGGATATAAATTATTATAGCTATAATAAGAGATATATAGATAACTGCTGAAGATATGCCACCTATTATAAAATATCTATTTTTCATATTATTGTGTTATCAAGGAGACTTTAGCGAATCCCTGCTTTTTAATCACCCCTAATAACTTGATAACCTTACCATAAATTATACCCTTATCTCCATATATATAAATAAAACTATCTTTTTTGTAATCTACACTTTTGAGTACAAACTCATCTGCAAACTCATCTAATGAACTAAATTTACTCTTATTTATATATACCATACCTTTAGCATCTATTTTGATATTCAACTCTCTACTTTTGGATAACTCTTTGGATTGACTACCATCAGGCAGAGATATTTGCTCTTCATAGTGAATAGTAGGGGCACTTATCATAAGTATCGCCATAAGCACAAGCATCACATCAACCAAAGGTGTAATATTAAGGTCTGGAGTCTCATCCCAATCATACATTTATACCACCCCCTATTTAATCTACTAAATTATATCATAAATGGGTTAAATATTTAATTATGCTTATTTATCAAATTCCGTAGGGTGCGTTTCCTAACGTACCACCAATCCCCTTAAATCGGGTCAATGTTGTAATTGGGGTCAAGCCGAACTATCGGTACTTTAATAAAGTTTCAATCCCCTTAAATCGGGTCAATGTTGTAATGAACTGGCTCCTACAAGTAAAGTACCAATGACTTGGGTTTCAATCCCCTTAAATCGGGTCAATGTTGTAATAAAAAAAATCAAATGAATATGATTTACACCCAAGTTTCAATCCCCTTAAATCGGGTCAATGTTGTAATGAACTGGCTCCTACAAGTAAAGTACCAATGACTTGGGTTTCAATCCCCTTAAATCGGGTCAATGTTGTAATGAAGTACCCTGCCCAGTGGTAGGTAGAGGACCAGGGTTTCAATCCCCTTAAATCGGGTCAATGTTGTAATGTTAAAGCATACATAGATCCGTTGGGAAATCTTAGTTTCAATCCCCTTAAATCGGGTCAATGTTGTAATACTTCTATATACACTTAAACTAAATATACCTTTGTTTCAATCCCCTTAAATCGGGTCAATGTTGTAATAGTTGGTGAAAAACTGAAAGCATTCATCGATGAAATGTTTCAATCCCCTTAAATCGGGTCAATGTTGTAATATGTGAAGTACAACAGGTGATTGGACATCAACAATAGTTTCAATCCCCTTAAATCGGGTCAATGTTGTAATATGAGTTCCACGATGCATTAGTCGCTGTGATGAAGTTTCAATCCCCTTAAATCGGGTCAATGTTGTAATAAAGAACATTGATAGGCTTTTGATGGAAGCACATAGGTTTCAATCCCCTTAAATCGGGTCAATGTTGTAATTATTGAAGAAAACAAATTATCCATTCTCTCTAAGGTTTCAATCCCCTTAAATCGGGTCAATGTTGTAATTCTCATTACTTCTTAGGAGGTGAGGAACGATACTCGTTTCAATCCCCTTAAATCGGGTCAATGTTGTAATAAGAGAGCATTTACGACATACGTCGACGAATTCCTGTTTCAATCCCCTTAAATCGGGTCAATGTTGTAATACAGCCGAGGAAGAAAACTCTTAGTGGGAGTTCCGTTTCAATCCCCTTAAATCGGGTCAATGTTGTAATCATACATAGGGTTAAAGATCGCCCTAGGCGATAGGTTTCAATCCCCTTAAATCGGGTCAATGTTGTAATGGAAAGGAACTGGATCGAGTGTGGGACCATTGTTAGTTTCAATCCCCTTAAATCGGGTCAATGTTGTAATTTATTAACTATACTAATTCTATTACATAAGGAGGTAGTTTCAATCCCCTTAAATCGGGTCAATGTTGTAATACAATATGACATTTAAGTCAAACACACTAACTTAGTTTCAATCCCCTTAAATCGGGTCAATGTTGTAATTTGAAAGAGCTAGTTAAAGATATAACCGTTTCCAAGTTTCAATCCCCTTAAATCGGGTCAATGTTGTAATAAGAATGGGGTAGAGGATATAGATAAAGCCATACGTTTCAATCCCCTTAAATCGGGTCAATGTTGTAATTTGAAAAAGTCAGTAAAAGTATTAAGGTAGCTGGTTTCAATCCCCTTAAATCGGGTCAATGTTGTAATTAGAGGATCTGGGCGGAGTAGAAATATTTGAAGCAGTTTCAATCCCCTTAAATCGGGTCAATGTTGTAATTTGTGTTGGTATGTATGACTACGATAATAGAAGTTGTTTCAATCCCCTTAAATCGGGTCAATGTTGTAATTTTCGGAAAATTTAACGGTAAGATAAAACGAACCACGTTTCAATCCCCTTAAATCGGGTCAATGTTGTAATGGGGTAAGCCGTTCTTACCATGTTCTTGCGGCTGCGGTTTCAATCCCCTTAAATCGGGTCAATGTTGTAATTTATGAAAATATTAATAGATAAAGAAAGAGTAGAGGTTTCAATCCCCTTAAATCGGGTCAATGTTGTAATGGGTACGCCGAGCGAAGCTCGGAAAGTCCAGATGTTTCAATCCCCTTAAATCGGGTCAATGTTGTAATTTACAAAACCTTTAGAACCTATTGATTTTGTAAGGTTTCAATCCCCTTAAATCGGGTCAATGTTGTAATAGCTATTCTACCCGTAAATACGGACTCTGCTATTCTTAAACGAAACTTTAATAAAAAACAATTAAATGTTAAATAACTTATGACAATATTGTATCTATAAAAAACTTAAAACATACTGAAATAACTTAAATTTAACCAAAATCTATATTATTTTAACTTCTTGATATTTATTATCAAAAATCTCTATTCTTAAACTAAACTTTAATAAAAGCTATCTTAAATATCATTTTCTAAGGCATTAAACTCTTCTCATTATCTATTACAACCTCTGCTTGTGATTTGAGTATTGAACCCAACTCATAGGCTTTTCTCTTCATTATTAGATGAAAAGTATATGCAAAAATTGCTACAAATATACCGACTGCTGTGGCTATTAGTGCTTCACTAATTGCAGGTGCTATTACACCTAGTGAGCTACTGCTTTGGCTTCCAAGCTTTGAAAATGTCTCTAATATTCCAATAACTGTACCAAATAAACCTATAAATGGAGATGTTGAAGCTACGATTGATAAGAGGGTTAATCCTTTTGTAGAGCTTCGTATCGTATCATTAATAGCAGCATCTAATATAGCCTTATTTGAGATAGTTAAACGATTTAGATATTTAAATAGTAGGGATTGTTTTGTTACACTTCTATTTCTATCCATATATAGATAGTCTAGTGATTTTTTTTCTATAATTATATAGTGCCGTAAAATAGCATATCTATAAGTAAATACCCAAGTTGTAGCGATAAAATATCCTGAAAGTAGTAGCAAAACTATAATAGTAATAAAACTACTTTCAGATAGATAACTAAATAGACTCAATTTAGATTGAACTTTTCATATTATCTAATTTCTTAGCTGTTGCAATAGCTGCATTTGAATTCTCAACACTTTTCATAAGTTTTTGAGCTTCATCTAATGCGTGTGATATATCATTATCAGCACCATCTAGGGCAACTGCACCATCAACAAGACATACAACCTTGTTTTCACTAACTTTTACATAACCTGAATCTATAACTACTGATAGTTTAGATTTTTCTGCTTCTATCTCTATTAGACCACTCTCTAAAAGAGATACAAGAGAGGCATGTTGAGGAAGAACACCAAATTCTCCATCTTTACCAGGTAATGTAACTTGTTTGATGTCTGCATCATATATAACACCCGTAGGTGTTATAATTTCAAGCTTCATAAGTTCCATAAAAATCCTTTAAAAGCCTTATATTATGCTTTTGCTTGTAATTTCTCTGCTTTTGCAAGAGCCTCAGCCATATTACCAACCATATAGAAAGCATCTTCTGGTAAATCATCATATTGACCAGCTAATAGACCTTTAAATCCTTCTATTGTATCAGCTAACTCTACATAAACCCCTGGGCTTCCTGTAAATACTTCAGCAACATGGAATGGTTGAGATAGATATTTCTCTATTTTTCTTGCTCTATCAACAACAAGTTTATCATCTTCTGATAACTCATCCATACCAAGAATAGCAATAATATCTTGCAAATCTTTATATTTTTGAAGAGTCTGTTGAACACCTCTAGCTACATCATAGTGGTCTTGTCCAATAATTTGTGGGTCAAGCATTCTACTTGTACTATCTAATGGGTCCACTGCTGGGTAGATACCTTTTTCTGCAATTTTACGGTTAAGTACTGTTGTAGCATCAAGATGAGCAAATACAGACGCAGGAGCTGGGTCAGTAAGGTCATCTGCTGGTACATAAACAGCTTGAACAGAAGTAATTGAACCTTTGTTTGTAGATGTAATTCTCTCTTGTAAAGCACCCATCTCTCTAGCAAGTGTTGGTTGGTAACCAACTGCTGATGGAATTCTTCCAAGAAGAGCAGACATCTCTGAACCAGCTTGAGCAAATCTAAAGATATTATCAACAAACATCAATACATCAAGACCCATCTCATCTCTAAAATATTCAGCCATAGTAAGACCTGTAAGAGCAATTCTACTTCTAGCCCCAGGAGGTTCACTCATTTGACCATAACATAAAGCAACTTTATCCAATACATTAGAATCTTTCATCTCAAAGTAAAGGTCATTACCCTCTCTTGTTCTCTCACCAACACCAGCAAATACAGAGTAACCACTATGTTTCATAGCAACATTGTTGATAAGTTCCATAATAATAACTGTTTTACCAACACCAGCACCACCAAATAGTCCAACTTTACCACCTTTGTTATATGGTGCAAGTAAATCAACTACTTTAATACCTGTTTCAAAAACTTCTGTTTTTGTGCTTTGTTCTTCAAATGCAGGTGGGTCTCTATGGATTGACCAGTACTCTTTTGCCGAAAAATCACCAGCATCATCAACTGTTTCACCAACAACATTGAAAATTCGTCCAAGAACCTCTTCACCTACTGGTACTTTAATTGGATTACCAGTAGCTTTAGCTTCAGTACCTCTTACGATACCCTCACTTGAATCCATAGCAATTGTTCTTACTCTATTATCTCCAAGTTGAGCTGCAACTTCTAATATTAGCTTTTGCTCTTTTCCTTCAACTGTGAAAAACACCTCTAATGCTTCATTAATTGATGGAAGATAGTCTGTAAAATCTACATCAATAACTGGTCCTAAAACCTGTACTACTTTACCTGTCATAATTCCCCTCTCTTATTTCATTGACTCTACACCACTGATAATTTCAATTAATTCAGTAGTAATAGCTTGTTGTCTTGCTTTGTTATATTCAACATTTAAATCAGCCACCATCTCTTTGGCATTGTTTGTAGCCGCATCCATAGCTTGCATTCTTGAACTATGTTCTGCTGCTAATGAATCTATAAGTGCGTAGTACATACTGTACTCTACATACTTAGTGATAAGTGTCTCTAAAAGTGAATCATCATCCTCTGGTTCTATCTCTAAATCTGATAAAGATTTTGTGCTATCAACCATTGAACTTGTATCAATAGGTAATAGATTATCTTCTCTTATCTCTTGTGTAATCATATTTACATAACCATTATGCACAAGAATAAGCTTATCAGTTGAGCCATTAACATAATCTTCTACTAATGAAGAGATAAAATCTTTTGCTTTATCATAAGTAGGTGCAGAACTCACACCTATCTCTTCACTAGTTAATTCAACACCGTTGAACTTGAAGTAGTCAATACCTTTTCTACCTACTGCTCTAAGACGAATTTTAGTTCCCTTAGCTTTGTAAGTTTCAATAAGTTGTTTAACTCTTTTGATAGTTTGTGAGTTAAATCCACCACACAAACCTTTATCAGCAGTAATAAATATAATATCTACTACTTTAATATCCTCTTGCTCATTACAAAACTTACTGCTAAGACCCTCAATATTTGACGATTGTATATTTTGTGCTATTTCGCTTAACATCTCTGTAAGTTTATTAGCATATACTTTCGACTGCTTAGCTAACTCTTCAGTTCGCTTTAGCTTAGCAGTTGATACAAGTTTCATAGCACGAGTAGTTTTCTGAGTATTAGATACACTAGAAATCTTTCGTTTTATATCTTTTAAATTAGCCATATTTTAGCCTTTATTAACCTGCAAAAGATATTTTAAAATCTTTTAATGCATTTTGCAACTCTTCATTTGTCTCATCAACTATTTTTTTGTTATCTCTAATTGAATTCAAAATTTTTGGATACTTTGTCTCTAAGAAAGGAATTAATTCACTCTCAAATTTAACAACAGAAGATGCTTCAATATCATCAAGGAAACCATTAGCACCTGCAAATATAATTGCAACTTGATTTTGCATAGGCACAGGAGAGTAAGGTCCTTGTTTAAGTACCTCTACCATTCTTTGTCCTCTTCCAAGTTGAGCTTTTGAAATATCATCAAGGTCTGATGCAAATTGTGCAAATGCTTCTAGTTCTCTAAATTGTGCAAGGTCAAGTCTAAGTGTTCCTGCAACTTGCTTTGTAGCTTTAACTTGAGCAGCCCCACCAACTCTTGATACTGATAGTCCAACATTAATAGCAGGTCTAATTCCTGAGTTAAATAGGTCAGTTTCCAAGAAAATTTGTCCATCTGTAATAGAGATAACATTTGTTGGGATATATGCTGCAACATCTCCAGCTTGTGTCTCAATGATAGGTAGAGCTGTTAAACTTCCTGCCCCATTTTCATCACTAAGCTTTGCTGCTCTTTCAAGTAGTCTTGAGTGAAGATAGAATACATCTCCTGGGTAAGCCTCTCTACCTGGAGGTCTTCTAAGGATTAAAGACATCTCTCTATATGCAACTGCATGTTTAGATAAATCATCATATACAATTAGACCATGTCTAGCATTATCTCTAAAGTATTCACCCATAGTAACACCAACATAAGGAGCTAAAAATTGGAATGATGATGGGTCTGATGCACCAGCGTTTACAATAATTGTATATTCCATTGCACCGTGTTCTTCAAGTTTTTTAACGATTGAAGCAACTGTTGATTGTTTTTGACCAATTGCTACATAAATACAGATAACATCTTGACCTTTTTGGTTGATAATAGCATCAATTGCTACTGTTGTTTTACCAGTTTGTCTATCACCAATAATAAGCTCTCTTTGACCTCTACCAATTGGTACAAGTGCATCAATAGCTTTAATACCAGTTGCAAGTGGTTCATGAACTGATTTTCTAGCCATAATCCCTGGTGCTTTCTCTTCTACATATCTCATCTCACTAGATTCAATAGCACCCTTACCATCAATTGGTTCACCAAGTGGATTAACAACACGACCTAGCATTGCATCACCAACAGGAACTTTTAATAAAGAACCCTCTCTTTTAACGCTCATACCCTCTCTAAGACCGTCCATTGAACCTAATACTACGATACCAACGCTTGATTCTTCAAGGTTAAGTACCATACCTTTTGTACCATTTTCAAACTCTACAATCTCACCAGCCATAACATTATTAAGTCCATATACAGATGTAATTCCATCTGCTAAACCTACTACTTTACCTACCTCATTAATATCAACATCAATGTCAAAATTCTCTATTCTCTCTTTGATTATCGAGCTAATTTCATCTGCTTGTAACTTTGTTGCCACTATTACTCCTTTCTATTAAATTGCTAAAATGATTTTTTAATAAAATCTATTAGCTGTTGCTTAACTCTATCTTTTGAAAAGCTAACTTCTATACCTAAGTCCTCTACAGACACCTTTAATCCATCAATATCACCTTTTTCTTGAGTCAGTTTAATCTCTGAACCAGTATATTTTTTAAGAGTATCTTCTAGTGAAGATATTGAATTTTTAGTAAGATTATCATTTGAGATAATTATACCTTGATACTCATTTTTCTCTTTTTGGATTTCCATATTGACCATTGAACTAATAGCAGGAAGCAAAGATAATCTTCCATTTTCTGCTAATATTTTAATAAAATTTGTGATATTTTTATCACCTTTTTTGCCAACTGCATCTAATACTAATTTAAGCTTATCTTCATTAGATACTATTGGTGAGTTTATAATTGTTTTTACTTCACTTGAATCAAAAGCTTTTGATAGTGAGTTTAGTATAGCAACATAACTACTTTTTTGTTTATCAGATGATATATCAAGAAGTGCTTTTACATATCTTTTAGCTATTAACTCTTCCATATTTATGCAACCTTCTTATTAGCTAATTCTACTACTTTAGATGTAGTAAGTGAAATATCTTTGTTATTAATATTCTCATTTAAGATTTCATCAATAACATCTCTACTCATTCTTCTTGAATCATTATCACATTTTTCATTGTGGTTTTTATCCAAGATTTCTAAATCTTTTTGATTATTTTGTGCTATCTTATCAGCTAACATTGTAGCCTCTTTTTTAGCAGTTTCAATAATCTCTTTAGATTTTTCCTTGCTCCCTTCCACTTTAGCTAACGCATCTTCTTTTGCTTGTTTAGTCTCTTCAAGTCTTCTCTCTATCTCTGTAAGTTGATTCTCTATACCATCTCTTCTACCAATAAAAAACTCTTTTATTGGATTAGATATAAGATAATATAGAAGACCTACAAAAATAGAGAAGTTAAAAACTCTATAGAAAAAATCTGAGTGAGTCATACTAACATCACTAGCAAAAATTATAGTTGGTAAAGCTAAAATAGCCAAATACATAAACTTCATTGTCATACTCTCCTTTATAAATTGCCTAGCTTAACTTTTAAGCTCTCTTTGATTAGAGGCATCTCATTTAAAAGAGCAGACTTTAACTCATCTTTATCTTTGCTAAGCTTATCAATAAAGACTTGATAGTTTGTATCAAGTTTTTGTTGTTTTGTAGCTATATTAGCAGAAGCTACTCTCTTAGCTTCCTCTATAGATTTCTCTCTAATAGCAGATGCTTCTGCTTTAGCATTATCTATGATTTGAATTCCTTGTGCGTGTAACTCATCGCTGTTTCCACTTAGCTCTTTTGCAGATTTTAAATCATTTGCTATAGATTCATCTCTATCAGTCATAAACTTAAGTAATGGTTTATATAACATAGTATTTAAAACAAAAAGAAGCAAGAAGAAGACAAAAAGAACTGTCAACATCAACTCTAAATTCAGGTCAAGCATTAAAACTCCTTAAAAAATTTGGAATATTTTACCATTTTACTTGTAAAATGTTGATTAAAAATTAAACTTTTTTCAATAATGATAGAAAATTTTCTATCTCTTGATTATTTATGAAACTAATCTCTATACTATTTCTCTTGATTTTATGTTTAAAAGGTAAATTCTCTTTGAATTTTTCCCTATAAAAAGATAGATTTGATATATCTTTAATATCTCTATCTTTACTTTTATTATCTATTTTATATTTTTTGACAAGATTTTCAGTCTCACGGACACTTAATTTTTGTCCAATTATTGTATCTACTACAATTTTTTGTTTCTCTTCATTAAGTCCTACTATAATTTTGGCATGACCTTGTGAGATTTGTTGTGATATTAGTTTCTCTTGGGTATATCTACTAAGATTTAATAATCTCATTGTATTTGTGATATGAGAACGACTTTTATGTACAATTTTGGCCAAATCTTCATGTCTGATTTTATGGTCATCAATTAATTGAGCATAAGAGTTGGCTAACTCCATAGCATTTAGATTATCTCTTTGGATATTTTCAATTAGTGCTAGTTCGCGAAGTTTTAGGCTATCTAGTTCAATATTTGCAACAACTGCTTGTATTGTATCTATTTTGGCAATTTTATGAGCTCTTAATCTTCTCTCACCTGAAACTAATAAGAATTTATCTTTATCTTTTTTGATAACAACAATTGGTTGTAGTAGCCCATAGGTTAAAATAGATTGTGATAACTCATTTAGAGAGTTTTCATCAAAATATTTTCTTGGTTGATATGGATTTGGAGATATGTTATCAACTTGAAGTTCTCTAATATCTAATCTACTTTGAGTATCTAAGTCAATTGAATCTATCTCATTTTCATAAGCTAACTCAACTTCTGCTAATATTGAACCTAAACCTTTGCCTAAAGCCATATTAAACTCCTAAGATAGCATCTGCTAGTGATTTATATGCAATACTTCCTTTTGATGTAGTAGCATAATTTACAACAGGTTGCCCAAAACTTGGCGATTCTGCAATTTTTACATTTCTAGGAATTACAACACACTCATCATCTCCATCAATATGAAAGAGTTTATTTCTAAAGTGATGTTCTAAATCTTCTAAAACCTGTTTGGATAGATTATTTTGATTTGAGTACATTGTAGGTAAAAATCCTCTAACTGATAGTTTAGGATTAATAGTCTTTTGTAGCATTGAGATAGTACTAAGAAGCTGTGCTAATCCATCTAAAGCAAAAAACTCACACTGAATAGGGATAATTACAGAGTCAGAAGCACTAAGTACATTGATAGTAATAGAACCCAAAGCAGGAGGAGAGTCTATAATAATAAAATCATAAATCTCTTTTATACTACTTAGTTTTCTTTTTAGTAGTAGTTCTTTCTCTTCTATCTTATTAGAGTGAAACTCTTTTTCTATCCCTACTAATCCTATATTTGATGGGGCGATAGATAATCCATCAATAGAAGTTTTGAGGATAATATCTTTAATATCTTTCATTCCTGTAAGTACATGATAGATATTAAATTCATAATCACCTCTACTAAATCCCAAACTTGTTGTGGCATTAGATTGTGGGTCTGCATCTATTAATAGCACTTTTTTGCCATTTTGTGCTAATGATGCTGATAAATTAACTGCTGTGGTTGTTTTACCAACTCCACCTTTTTGATTTGCTATACATATAATATCACTCATCTTAAACTATATATCCTCTTTTTATTAATTATTAACGAACCATCTTCGCACAGAAGAGCATCTTTTAAACTTCTCTTCTCTCCACAAATATGTGCATAGAAATCTCTATTACTATTGAATTCTATCTTAAACTCTCTAAATACCTGCTTCCAACTTATTTTATTCTCTAACTCTTTGGTATATATCTTAAATAACTCTTTGGTGGTTATATCTATATTTAAACTTTTAAAATTATTTTTGGACTCTGATAAATTAATACCAATTCCACATATTAAATAATTTGATACTCTTTTAGTAATTGTACCACCTATCTTATCACTGCCCAAATAAAAATCATTTGGCCACTTCAACCATACATCACTATTATACTCTTTTAAAATCTTTTTCATTATAAAAGAGAAATATATAGAGGCTGAGGCTAATGGTAAATCTAATGGTAAATCTGCTAAATCAATAGCAAATGAACAAAATAAATCACCACTATCACCAACCCAACTATTATCTCTACTCCCCACACCATTGGTTTGAATTTTGCTAATGACTCCAATAGGAGGAGTAATTTGCTTGGAGATAATAGCATCTATTAGATATTTTTGTGTAGAATTTACACTATTAAGTGATATAATCTCCAACTTTAATCCCTCTTCCTACAATATAAGATTTTATATCCATAGCCTTTTTAGAATTTGGCTGAACCTCTTTTATTTTAATAGAACCAATATTACAACCTACTATTATATTATCACTATTAATCTCTAATATTTTACCTGCTTTATTTTGACTACTATTTTCTATAAGTTCAATATCAAGTAGTTTAAGCTTATCTTTGGTAAATATATCTGGCCAACCTTGATATGCTCTATATCTATTATATAATATTTTTGCATTATCAAACTCTATCTCACCATCTACTCTTTTAATCTTTTTACATAGAGATGACTCTATATTTAATTGAGGTATTGGCTTAATTGTATCAAATCTATTAAGGGTATCAATAGTAAGTTCACACGCATCAATAGTTAGTTTAGACATTAGTGCTTGAAGTCTCATTGTTGGTGGAATTTTGAAATATTTAAATCCCAATATATCACCTGTATCTAATCCCTCTTCCATCATCATAGCAGTTACACCACTATACTTATCCCCATTTAATAGTGATTGTTGCACAGGAGATGCCCCACGATATTGTGGTAAAATAGATGCATGTAGATTTATACAAGGGGCAATATCCAAAATTGTTTTTGGTAAAATTTGCCCAAATGCAGCTACAATAATAAAGTCAGGTTTGCCTATCTCTTCTACAATATCATTAGAACGGAGATTTTGAGGTTGAAGCACTTTAATATTATAAGATTGTGCTAACTCTTTGGTAGGTGGAGGAGTAAGAACTTTTTTTCTACCTACTGCACGGTCTGGTTGGGTAATTACTAATGATACTTCAAACTCATTATCTGATATTAATTTATCTAAAATATCACGAGCATAATGAGGAGTACCCATAAATACAACTTTTTTCAAATTCAACCCCTTAGTATAATTTTAAGCGTATGATTATATCGTAATTTTTTAAAAAAGATATTTTTATTTTGAAGCTACCAATAAAAATATATTAAAATTGGCATGAGGTTTTTTAATAATGCTTACAATTTCAATCTTTATATTTTTAAATCCAACCTCTTTGGCTATATTTTGAATATCTTTTATATCAAATCCATAATGATATACACCTATATTATCACTATGAAATGAACCATCTTCAATCTCCAAATCAGCAATAGCTATAAATCCATTATTCTCTAACATATTATAAAATTTCTCAAATAGTGCTTTGGTATCTTCTATATGATGAATTGTCATTGATGATACTATACCATCAAATTTTTTATCAATAGTATCACAACTTAAATCAGCCTCTATAATTTTGGTCTTTGATTGAAATTCACTACTTTTATTCTCAAACTCTTGTAGCATTGATGGAGAGTTATCTACTGCTACTACTGTATCTACAAATGGAGATAAAAAGTATGATAATAGTCCTGTCCCAGCCCCAAAATCCATAATTTTCATATCTTTAGTTAATTTAATATCTTTGATAATAGCATCTGATATAGCTTGTGCATTTTTAACCCTTTTGCTACTCATATCCCATGACTTTGATTTATGTGCGAAATTATCTATTTTAGTTTTCATATTAATACCTTTTTTATTTATATTTATTATGATATGATAATAACTAATTAAAGTTAAAAGGATTTTAATGAGTATAGGTGATATAATTTATATTATTGCTATGATATTTTTTGGACTTATTACATTTGGTATTGTAAGAGGATATTTTCGTGCTAAATTTGATGATAATGGTAGAAGATTAGATATGTTAGATGAGTATGAGAATAGATGAATATAAAAGATAGATTAGATATAGAGGTGGCAGATAGAAATAGTATAGGTGAACTCTCTTATGATAAAGCTGATCCACTTTTGATTGCTTCAAGATATAGAGATGAGAGTATATCTCTAATTTGTGCATTATTTGCTTATGGAAATGCTAATGCTATTGTAAAGTTTTTAGATACTCTTGATTTTAATCTATTAAATCAATCAGATGAGATAATTAAAAAAGAGTTATCCTCTTCATATTATAGATTTCAAAAGAGTGAAGATGTATCAGGACTCTTTATTGCCCTTAAAAGATTAAAAGATATTGATAGCATAGAGAGTATCTTTTATAGTGGATATAAAAAAGAGCATAATATAATAGATGGATTATGGGAGTTTATAAGAGTATTTAGAGATGTATATCATATTGATAGTCATGGATATAATTTTTTGGTGGGTAATTTGCCCAAAAAAATAAATCAAGCAGGTACATATAAGAGATATTTTATGTATCTTAGATGGATGGTAAGAGAAGATAATATTGATTTGGGTTTATGGAGTAAGATTGATAAATCAGATTTAATTATGCCACTTGATACACACACATTTAATGTAGCACTTAGACTAGGTCTGCTTAATCGTAAAACTTATGATTTAAAAGCATCTATACAACTTACAGAGAAGTTAAAAGAGTTTGATAAAAATGACCCAATAAAATATGATTTTGCTCTTTATAGATTAGGGCAAGAGAAGTTAGCATAGAGATTAGTTTAATCTCTTGTGGGCTTCACTATATACTCTCATATCATCTCTTTTACCAACTACAATAACTTCTACTATAACCTTATCATCAATAATTTGATAAACTATTCTAATTTTTTTATTATCTACATATAGTTTCCTACAACCACTTAGATTATATCCTGCTTTATTGCCTAAATAATCTCCTAGTTGTGGAGATGTTTCTAATTTTTTAAATTGTTTTAAAACTAAATCTTCTTGTTTATTAGATAATTTAGATAAATCTTTCATAACACCTTCTTTTAAAGTAAGTTTATAAATCATTTTTATTAATTCCTTTTTGTTTTAATAACTCTTCAAATGTAATTGTTTTAGAATTTTTTCTCTCTTCTATAATTTTAGCTATTTCTATATTCTCTATCTCTTCATAAGCTTCAACCATTCTCTCATACTCATCTACTGGGATAATTACTGCCTCTATTTTATTATTTTTAGATATTGCTAGTTTATCTTTAGAGTAATCAATTATACTATTAAGTGTTGTTGATAAGTTTCTTGCTAAATCTGTAATTGAGATAATCTCATCTCTTCTATATGCTACCATTCTATACTCCTATATATATTATTTTACATATAATAACATAGTTAATTTTAAATTTAGTAGAGAATAAAAAATATGATATAATTAAAAAAATATTTCAAAGGATAAAAATGAAAAATATATTTACCACTATGATTATGTTTGGAGTACTATTTGCTAATGATTTGCCTATTAAGAAGCAAGATGTATCTCCTGCACAACTGAAAAAACAAAATGTTGAGATTGTTGCACTTAGTGCCAAAGAGTTATCCAAAAATCTACCACAAAAGATAGATAAATATACTAGGTTATTAAGTGTAGATGCTAATCATAGTACTTTGATATACTCATTTGAAATTAATAGTACCAAAAGTGATGAGTTGATTAAAAAAGAGGATAAATCTCGTATGAGAGAGGGTGTAACTATTGGAGTTTGTAAAAATTCTAAGAGATTTTTAGAAGCCGAGATTGATATAAAATATGATTATCTTAGTGCTAAAAGCCATA
>JAMOOX010000041.1 GCA_027065045.1 Campylobacteraceae bacterium
TAGAGTTATCTACATGAGATTCAGCTGCAAAGTGGATAACCCCTCTAATATCATATTCATTAAAGATAAATTCAACCAATTGGCGATTACAAATATCACCTTTGATAAATTTATATTGTGGATTACTCTCTACCTCTGTTAAATTCTCTAAATTACCTGCATAAGTGAGCAAATCTAAATTTATTATATTATATTCTGGATATTTATCTATAAAATATGGTACAAAATTACTACCTATAAATCCTGCACACCCTGTTACTAAAATTGATTTCATTATCTTTTTTCTCCTAAAGTTATTAAACAATTATTTAAACTATCTTTCCAAAATGGTATCTCTATATTAAAATCTCTCTTGATTTTTGCTTTATTTAACAAGCTATAATGAGGACGAGAGGCAGGTGTTGGATAATCTTTGGTCTCTATTGGAGATATTTCACAATTAATCTTTGCCATCTTCATAATCTCTTTGGCAAAATCATACCAACTCAAAACTCCCTCATTAGAGTAATTATAAGTCTCTACTTTATCACTTTTGATTTGTGGTAAAATATCTAAAATTACTTTGGCTAAATCTCTTGCATAAGTGGGTGTGCCTACTTGGTCATAGATAACAGTTAGCTTATCTCTATCATTGCCTAATTTTAACATAGTTTTTACAAAGTTAGTGCCATAACTGCTATATACCCAACTTGTTCTAATGATTATAGAGTTTTTTGGATTAATCTGCTTTATAGCATTTTCACCATCAAGTTTTGTTTTGCCATATACACTATTTGGATTTGTTTTATCATCTTCTACATAAGGTTTATAATTTGTGCCATCAAATACATAATCTGTTGAGATATGAATAAACTTAATAGAGTTATCTTTTGATATTTGAGCTAAATTTTTTACTGCTAGATGATTGACTTTATCTGCTAACTCCACATCACTTTCTGCTTTATCAACAGCTGTATATGCTGAAGCATTTATAATTATATCTATTTTATGACTATTTATAAAACTATTAACATCTTTATAATTTGTAATATTAATCTCCTCTTTTGTGGTAAAAAAGAAATTATAATTATAGTTTGATGATAGCTCTTTTAACTCTGAACCTAATTGTCCATTTACTCCTGTGATTAAGATATTGACATTATTATATTTTTGTGTTATACTGTTATTACAAATCGCCTTAGTGCGCTCCCCCTCTTTTGGGAGTGGGGTAACAATTAATTTCAACAGTTTTTCTTGTAATTTATCAAAATAATATCTTGAAATTTTACCATCTCTATATTTAGCCCTTTTTATATCAAACAATTTTATTTGACTAAGTATAGCAAAACTTCTTTTATCTTTTTTATACTCAAATTCAAAATGAAACTTATCATTTTTTGGTTGAGAAGTTAAAGGTATTCCTAAAAAAACTCTATTATTAAACTTTTTATAAACTAAAATAGGTCTTAAAAAATCTTTTCCTTTTCCATTTTGTTCATAACCAATATTCTCTCCAACTTTCATAAAAATTATCTCATATTGACTAAATCCAATAACTTTTTTATACTTATGAATATTTTTCTTAATAACATTCCACTTATCAAAATTCTTATCCATAATAATCTACACCATAATCAAATTTATCACTATCTTTAAAACTTGGTTGAGTTGTATCTTTTGGTGAAAGTTGCATTTTTTCTCTCTCTACTATCCAATCAATATTAAGTTCAATATCATCAAAAGCCATTCCTCTATCATTATCAGGAGAGTAATAATTATCCACCTTATAAGCAAAAATAGCCTCATCACTTAAAACTACAAATCCATGAGCAAAACCTCGTGGGATAAATATTTCTCTTTTATTAGTTTCATTTAGCTCTACTGCTATATGCTTACCATAAGTTAGACTACCCTCTCTAATATCTACTGCCACATCAAGGACTCTACCTTTAATAACTCTTACAAGCTTAGTTTGAGCAAAAGGTGCTAATTGATAATGTAATCCACGAAGAACCCCATAAGAGCTTTTTGATTCATTATCTTGAACAAAATTTACTCTAAATCCCAAAAACTCCTCTAATTTATCTTGCCTAAAAGTCTCTACAAAATATCCTCTCTCATCTCCATGGATTAGGGGTTCAATTATTACTACATCTTCTATATCTGTTCTTATAAACTTCATTTAGTAACTACTCCCTCATTTGCTCTTTTAATCAAATATTGTCCATATTGATTTTTTTTGAGAGGTTGAGCCAACTCTAATAATCTCTCTTTTGAGATATATCCCATCTCAAATGCAATCTCTTCTATACAAGCTACTTTTAACCCTTGACGATTTTCTATGGTTTGGATAAAGTTTGATGCCTCTAATAGGCTCTCGTGAGTACCTGTATCAAGCCACGCATACCCTCGCCCCATAAGTTCTACTTTTAATCTACTCTCATCTAAATAATCTTGATTTAGAGTTGTGATTTCAAGTTCTCCTCTATCACTTGGCTTTACATTTTGAGCCTTTTTAACTACATCATTTGGATAGAAGTATAATCCAACTACGGCATAATTACTTTTTGGATTTTGAGGTTTCTCTTCTATTGTGATAACATCTCCATTTTCATTAAACTCTGCCACCCCATATCTTTGGGGGTCTTTTACATAATATCCAAATACAGTAGCGTGATTACTTTTTAGATTATCAATACTTTTAGCTAATAATCTTTTGAGTCCATCTCCATAGAATATATTATCTCCTAATACCAAAGATACATCATCATCACCTATAAACTCTTCTCCTAATATAAATGCTTGTGCTAATCCATCAGGTGATGGTTGGACTTTGTAGCTAAATTTCATTCCAATATCACTTCCATCTCCCAAAAGTTTCTCAAAATTTGGTAAATCATCAGGAGTTGAGATAATTAAAATCTCTCTAATACCTGCTAACATTAATACTGATAATGGGTAATAAATCATCGGTTTATCATAGATTGGTGCAAGTTGCTTACTAATTCCTTTTGTAATGGGATATAGTCTTGTCCCACTTCCTCCTGCTAAAATTATACCTTTCATAACTACTCCTTTATAATATTAAAATAGATGATAATGAGATTATAGCTGTTTGACTTTTGAGTATCATACTACTATCTAATCCTATTATATCTTTATCTTCAAATAAATCTCTCTCACTATCACTAAATCCACCCTCACAACCTACTACAATTGTATCTATATTAGAATTTTTTGTGAGTTTATTGGGGCTAAAATTTAACATTTTACTATTTGGATTATCTTGATAAAACTCTTGTAGAGAATTTAGAACATCTAATTTCATCATTTTACTTCTACCACATTGAGAAGATGAACTAATCAAAATTTTATTAAGTTTATCAAAATCTATCTTAAAACTCTTTTGACTTCTATCACAATATATAAATGTAATTCTTTCTACACCTATCTCATTTAGATATACTATATTTTTCTCTATATTTTTATTATCTATTACACACCAACCAATATGAAGTTTTTTAGAAGCTTCAACAATTAATAACTCTTTGGATATATATCTTATTTGGGCATCTCGTCTGCTAATATGTGAAATAGAGTATTTATAGATATAATCATCATCTAAATTACGAAGATATATACTATCTCCTACCCTATGACGACGAGCTTTTATAATATATCTATAATCATCATTAATCAATAATATCTGCTCGTTTTGTGCCTCTTTGTGATAGAGATATTGCATAATTAATGTGAGTAAATTAATAGAAATGAAAAGATAATTAATATCTCAAATGAAGCTACAAATACAAAAACTTTTCTAAACCTTGCTTCAAAAGTATCTATATTTTGTATATATTTTTTGAGTTCAATAGATTTATAAATCTCTAACATAATAAACACTATAAAGGCTATTATCATAAGTATAATATTAATACCCATATCTCTTTTGGCTACAATTAGCATTATCATACCATCAAAGGCAACCATACTAATAAGCCCATAATATACAAATGAGTATATTTTACTCCATTTAACTAAAATATATGCTCTATTATAATAGAGTGTTGGCAAAATTAAACTTATCATTATGGTCAATAAAAATAGGTTAATTGTAGCTGTGTGATACCATAAAATCTCTTCTAACATAAATATCCTTATTTAAATGCTTTAATATAAACTCTTTTTGGTGCAGGATAACCCTCCACCGTTTTACTTCTATCATTTGGGTCTAAAAAGTCCTCTAAACTCTGTTCATAAACCCATTTTGTGGCTCTTTGTTCATCAGCAGTTGTAACCATTGTTTCTAATACTTCTACTCTATTAAACCCTGCTCTTTTACACCAGTTAATAAGTGCTGGGATTGTAGGGATAAAATATATATTTGGTATTTTTGAGTATCTTTTATTTGGAGTGAGTGCTATCTCATCATCTCCATCTATCATAAAAGTATCCAAAATCAATTCACCATTTTTATTAAGTGAGTTATATAGAGATTTAAGCATAGCGATTGGGTCGCTTCTATGATAAAGGACTCCAAGACAAAAGAGAATATCAAACTTATGATGATAATACTCAATATGTTCTACCCCTAACATCTCATAAATTATATCACTCTTGATAAAATGATTTATAAATTTAAACTGTGTATAAAATATAGCTGATGGGTCAAACCCTACCAACCTTTTGGGGTTCTCTTCTAACATTCTAAAGAGATAATATCCATTATTACAACCAATATCTCCAACAATTTTATCATTAATATCAAAATGAGGTCTAAGTAAATCATATTTGATATTACTTCTCCACTCTGTATCAATCATTAAATTATTGATAGCAAATGGTCCTTTTCTCCAAGGAATATGAGCCTTTGCCAACTCCTCTATTTTATCAATATCATCTTGCGAAGCATCTTCTATTTTGATAGTAATTGCATCATTAAACTCTACTTCTATATTATCAAATGAGGGCAAAGCAGAGATGGACTCTACTCGTGGAATAATATTTTTCCAAGTGAGCCATTTCTCTCTCTCTGCTTTTATCTTATCAATATCTATCATAACTACTTAATAGATGCTTTTATGATTTTTTGCTCAAAAAGTGGTTTATTACCACCTCTACTTCCATTTGTTGTAACTATTCCTATTTTATTTACAATATCTTTACCCTTGATAACCTCTCCAAAAATAGTGTGCATACCATTTAGATGTGGAGTTGGTGCAAGAGTGATAAAGAATTGACTACCATTTGTATTTCTACCTCTATTTGCCATAGCTAATAGATAAGGTCTATCAAATACAACATTTGGTTTAAACTCATCTTTGAAATCTTTTTTCCAAATAGACTCTCCACCTCTACCTGTACCTGTTGGGTCTCCACCTTGAATCATAAAACCCTCAATTACTCTATGAAAAATCAACCCATCATAATATCCATTTTTAATATGAGTAGTAAAGTTCTCTACTGCTTTTGGTGCAACCTCTGGAAATAGTTTAATCTCTATTGTTCCAATATTTGTTTTAAGAACTGCTACCACATCACCTGCAACTACCATTGAATTTAATACCATAAAAGATATAAATGTTAATAATACTCTTTTCATTTTATACTCCACACGCTTCATCTTCACACTTATCTATCTCTAATTTTCTCAATACTTTTTCAAAAAAATCACCACCAGTTCTATGTACATCATCATGAAACTCTATATAAATAGCTTGAATATCTTTTCTATCATTTGATATTTTTTCAAAAATAAATGGAGTTAAACCAGTATCTTTTTTAACCTCTTCTACTACATCTATTACAAACTCTTTTGTCTCATCACTTGGTTCAAAGAGTATATTTAACCCCTCATATCTCTCTTCCATTCTTACATAGGCTTTCATACCACTAAATTTTTTGTCCATTTTTTCTCCTTTTTTAAATTGTGAATAAGTTTTTATCTTGATTATAACTATTTATAAATTGATATGATTTTTCAAGTGCTGTATCTCCAACCCCTTGTACTCTTTTTAATTGTCCTATTGAGTGTATATCATCTCTAGTGAGTAATGCACTTTTTATTTTTTCAATTAAATCTATTCTAAGTTTTAATAACTGTTTAATAGAATTACTATCTAAATTTAAAAACTTATTTTTAAACTCTTTATATATATTATCTTCAGCCTCTTCATCAAAGTACCATATTTCAATATCAATATCACACTTACTTAAATATCTTTGCATAATATCTAGTGAATGTTCTGAAGGTATTCCACCTTTACCTGCACCTAATAATGGAAAAGCTATAGATTTAATACTTTTTTCATTATATGTATCTACAAATTTTTTTAGTCCATTTTCTAAATATTCTATTTTTGATGGATATTTCCAACTCTTTTTGGTTGGAAAATTTAATATTTTTTGATAAGTACTATTACTATTATCTACTTGATAAATTGATAATTTTCCAATATCAATTAAATTATTATCACATAATTTTTTATATTTTTTAAACATATCAGGATGACGCAATTTAAATTCATAGGCGATACCTGCACCCATTACACCCATACAATTTACTGTATTAACAATAGTTTCACATTTACTTGAAAAGATATTTCCTCTTTTTATTTTAATCATATATAATCTTTAAAAAATAGTGATTGATTAACAACTACTTTTATATTATCTAGTTTAAAATTAGAAACTATAAATCTAGCTGTTTTACTATCTTGTGTAAATATAATATTTAAATTTTTATGTTTAACTCTATTTGCTATTAAAATTTCTGCCATCATCTCTTGTTTTATAGAATTATTAGATATAAATTTATAACTACCATCTTCAAATTCAAGTTTTTTAGTCCATCTTCTAGAAAAAATATTTTTCCATTTAAATTTAGATAAACTAGAAATATTTCCAGTAAATCTTGCTTTATCGCTAGATGCATTACATGTTGTAAAAACTGTACCATTTTTACAAGCAATAATATTATTATATCCTAAAATAATAATATTATTACGAAAATATCGTTGATTTCTATATAACATAGCATTTCTAGGATTAAAATAAAATGGTACATATTTATGAATACTTCTATTATAAACACTCTCTTTTTTTAATCTTCTATTATTAACTTCATTATTGCTAATATCTTTTATTTGATATTTATTACCATGTGGATATAATCCATATTCTAAAATACTATTTAAATTATCAAGATGTGTCATATGATATAAATAATCTATATTTAATATTTTTAAAACTTTTGATTTCTCTTTTATATCCATTTTTTCTCCTTAATTAAATTTATTTAGCAAAACTTGTAGCTCGTAACTCTCTAATTACATTTACTTTAATATCGCCTGGGTAGCTTACTCTCTCTTCTATATCTTTGGCTATCTCACGGCTCAACATTACAGCTTCATTATCACTTACCTTATGAGCATTTAAAAATACTCTTATCTCTCGTCCTGCATTTATAGCATAAGCACTAATCACACCTTTTTTACTCATAGCTATCTCTTCTATCTCTTTGACTCGTTTAGTAAAGTTCTCTAATACCTCTCGTCTTGCCCCTGGTCGTGCAGCACTAATTACATCAGCAGCACAAACAGCCGATGACTCTACACTATCTGGTTCTTGATGTCCATGATGAGCATATATCGCATTAATTACAGTTGGGTGTTCATTATATTTCTTACATAATGATGCTCCAATCTCTACATGTGAACCACCCTGTTCTTGGGTAAGGGCTTTTCCAATATCGTGTAGTATTCCTGCTCTCATAGCAAGTTTTTCATCTCCACCCATCTCTACCGCCATAGTACCTGCTAATTTGGCTACCTCTAAAGTATGCCCTAAAGCATTTTGTCCATAACTTGCACGATATTTTAACTTACCCAAAAGCTTAATCAACTCTTTGTGCATTGGGAATAGTCCTAAATCAATTAAAATATTTTCACCCTCTTCATAAATCTTGGTTTCAAACTCTTTTTGGATATTCTCATATACCTCTTCAATTCGTCCAGGGTGTATTCGTCCATCATTTACAAGTGTCTCTACAACTCTTGTAGCAATAGCTCTACGATATAGATTAAAGCTACTTATAATAATCACCCCTGGGGTCTCATCTACAATAATATCAACTCCCAAAATAGTCTCTAACGAACGGATATTTCTACCCTCTTTACCAATAATTCTACCTTTATGTTCATCACTAGGAAGAGTTACAATATTAATCAACCTCTCACCTGCAAACTCACCTGCATATCTAGTAGTAGCTTGGGCTAATATATAGTTGGCCTTTCTCTCTCCATCTTCTTTTGCAATTTTTTCATATTTTCTTACAATTGAGGCTATTTGAGATTTTGATTGTTCTTCTACTTTTTCTAAAATATAATCTCTTGCTTCTGTTTTGGTCAAAGATGCAATTGATTCCATCTTAGAGAGTATATTATCAATCTCCTCTTTCTCTTGAATTATAAGTTTATCAAGTTTATCCTCTTTATGGATTAACTTTCTTTTTTGATTTTGGATATATAACTCTTTAGACTCCAAAGCCTCTTTTCTATTTGCTATATCTTGTGAGCGTTTATCTAATTGATTTAGTTTTTGTTGGAATTTCTTCTCTAATTTTAATTCATCTCCTTGAATTCTAACTCTTGCATTTTGAAGCATCTTATTTGCCTCAAACTCTATTGCCGTTGCTTTAGCTTTGCCCTCTAAAACAAACACGCCTATATTCTTTTTATTCTCATTTCTTATTAGTATATAAGATACTCCTGCACCCAATATTGAACACAATGCACCTACACTAATTAATTCTAACATTAGCACTCCAGTTTAATAAAACTGTTTTTGATATAAGGAGTTCACCTTTTACATCATAATTATCTGTAATTATCTCTCTACTATAAGACAATATTCTCATAACAAAAACTGTTTTTTTTATATTTTTACTCTTTTTTTCAAAAAATCTATCATACATTCCCTTGCCAAAACCGACTCTTCTCATACTCTTATCAGTCCCAACAATAGGTACAATAGCTAAATCTATCTTTTTATTATACTCCCTAGAAATTCTAGGTTCTTTTACTTTAAATTTCTTTACCTCTAAAGGCAACCTATATTTTACCAATCTAAAACTTTTACCTTCCATAAATGGGACATAAATAGCTTTTTTTTCTCTTTTTAATCTTACAATAAGTGGCATTATATCCACTTCTATATCCAAAGGTATATAAAGCATAATATTTTTGGCATTAATTTGTTTTATATAATCATATAGTTTTTGAATAACTGTTTTGTCAATTTTATATCTATTAGGTGCTTTTGATACCTTTTTTAACTTGACCAAAGCCTCTTTTCTAAACTCTGCTTTATCCATCTATCAACTTAATATAACCCAAAGCTATATCACTCCAACTATAATTATCTCTAATACTCTTATATGCCTCTTTTGAGACTCTATCTCTATCAATATTTTTAGAGAAAAATAGCTCTATCTTATCTGATAAATCTTTGGCATTTTCACTCTCAAAAAGTAATCCATTCTTACCACTCTTTATTACATCTCTATTACTCTCTAAATCAGATGCTATTACAGATAATGAGTGGCTCATTGACATTAATATTACAGCACTTTGATATATCTTTTTATAAGGTAATACATTTACATCACTAGCAAAAAATAGTAATTCTCGCTCTTCATTGCTAATAAATCTTATCATTTTAGTTACTCTACTCTCTAATCCCAACTCTTTGATAAGCATATTATAGTTATGAAAATCATCTCCAAAGACTTTCCCTGCGATAATTAATTCTATATCATCACTAACAAAGCTTAATGCCTCTATTAAAATATCTAATCCCTTAACCTTTTTAATCTGCCCAAAGAATAGTATATATTTTTTATTTTTATCAAGTCCTAATCTCTCTCTTGCTATATCTTTTGATATATTTTTATCTATAAAATCTAAATATCCACCCTGCTTGAATATAGATACCTTATGAATATTCTCTTTTTCAATATATGGAATTAACTCATTATAAGAAAATCTATTATGGACTATAATATAATTAGCTAAATAGTTATAAATCTCATTTTGAATAAACTTATTATCACCATTAATAAAACTTGATATATCATGAGCAATTACACCTACTTTAAGCCTAAATAGTTTTGCTATCAATATAGTTAGAAGTGTTTGAAAGTTGGCATTAAATAGATGGACTATTACAAGCTTACTCTTCTCTCTTTTGGCATCTATTGATGATTTAATTGTAGAGTGTATATGTGAAAATAGCTTATATAAACTACCTCTATCATCTACTATCTTATAAAACTTTTTACTATACTCACTATCAAAGTTACTATAAATTAGACATTTACAACCATTATTATCCAAGCCCTTAGCAAGAGCTTTATCATAATAATCCATTCCTGCTTTTATACCTACTCTATCAAATATTGTTATAACTTTTTGATTCATTTTCATCTCTTTATATATATTGATATTATTATATCAGATTTCACTAAAATTACCTACAAACAATTTTAAATATTTATGATATAATACCACCAAAAAAGTAGATAAAGTGTTAATAGCCCCAAGTATATTATCAGCCGATTTTGGCAATTTAGCTCGTGATGTAAGAGCCATCTGTGATGGTGGTTGTGATTTGGTTCATGTAGATGTAATGGACGGTCATTTCGTACCCAACCTTACAATAGGTCCAGTAGTGGTATCTTCTGTGGCAAAAATAGCCTCAAAACCTCTTGATATTCATCTAATGGTAGAGAATAACTCATTTTTTGTAGATTTATTCGCCCCACTTAAACCTAAATATATATCATTTCATATAGAAGAGGAGAAACACCCTCATAGATTAATCCAAAAGATTAGAGGTTTAGATATTTCTCCTGCGATTGTATTAAACCCTCATACCCCACCAGAAGCGATAGAGTTTCTATTAGAAGATGTAGATATGGTTCTACTTATGAGCGTAAATCCAGGTTTTGGTGGTCAAAAATTTATCCCATCTGTATTAGAAAAAATCAAACGATTAAAAGCATTAATAGAGATTAAAAATCCAAACTGTTTGATAGAAATTGATGGTGGTATAAGTGATAAAAATATAGAGTCGCTTAAAGAAGCAGGTGCTGATGTGGTAGTAGCAGGTTCATTTGTATATAATAATCCAAATGGAATTAATAGTGCTATAGAGTCTTTGAAAATATAATGAATAGAGTTAAAATATGTGGCATTACAAATCTTGAAGATGCCCTATTAGCTATTAATAGTGGAGCTGATGCTTTGGGATTTATATTCTATGAAAAATCTCCAAGATATATATCTCCATCAATCGCTAAAAAAATTATAGATAAACTTCCACCATTTGTAGAGAAAGTGGGGCTTTTTGTAAATAGTGATGCACAAGTTATCAACTCATTTATACAAGAGTCAGGTTGTACTCTAGCACAAATTCATTTTGAAGCACCACAAGAGCTATATCAACAACTCTTTGTCCCATATATCAAAGTAATAAGAGCCAAAACAAGAGAGGATATTCTAAAATATAGTGATGAGTATAGATTAGTTGATGCCTATTGTGAGAGTTATGGTGGTAGTGGTAAGAGATTAAATTTAGAGTGGTTTAGAGATATAGATTGTTCTAAGATTATATTAGCTGGTGGGCTTGATATGGATAATGTATCATCTACCATAGAGTATGGATTTTATGGTGTAGATGTAAGTAGTGGCACAGAAGCATCAAAGGGTAAAAAAGATAAAGCGAAGGTAATCAACTTTATAAAAAATGCAAAAAATATTTAATGAATTAACCAGAAGATTTAAAAAAAACAGAGGTAAATTATCTACTGCTCAACTTGAAGAGTTTATATCACAAAAAGTAGATTTATATACAGATATAGAGCAATTTATGATGATACTTCAAGCATCAGGATACCCTATATCTCAAAATAAAAATGGATTTAAACTTGATACATACTTTAGGTCATATAAAAATCAAAAATTTTGTATAATTGATATAGAGACTAATGGAAGCAAGCCAAGCACATCTCAAGTGATAGAGATAGGTGCGATTATGGTACAAAATGGTAAAATTATAGATAAGTTTGAAACATTTGTAAATGCCTCTTTTATCCCAGAATATATCACAAAAATCACATCAATTACATTAAAAGATTTAGAAAATGCTCCATCTCTCAAAGAGGCACTAACAGCCCTAAGAGAGTTTTTAGAAGATACAATATTTGTAGCACATAATGTAAAATTTGATTTTTCATATTTAGATTTCTCATTTGAGAGATGTGGATTAGGAAATATCGCCAATCCCAAATTTTGTACCATAGATTTAGCAAGACGAACTTTCCAAAGCCCAAGATATGGATTAGCATATCTAAATGAAGCCCTAAATATTGATGTAGCCAACCACCACCGAGCATATAGCGATGCCTACTCTGCATATATTGTAATGGGGAAGAGCTTTGAGAATATTCCAAAAAGTATTAGAAGTACAGAGGAGTTGATAGAGTTTTCTGTATCTAATATTAAGAGCAGAAAAGAGCATTCTTAAATAGTGCTTTAACTCTAGCTTTTTGTGAGGCTAAAGCCCGATGAGTTTTACAAGAAGTTTAATAACTCCCTTTTTTAAATATAACAGCCACAAAAGTCTTGATTAATATACCTAAATCCAATCCTACACTCCAATTTCTTACATACCAAACATCAAGTTGCACTCTCTCACTATACTCTATATCATTTCTACCACTTACTTGCCACAATCCTGTAATACCAGGTTTAACTGCTTTAAAATATTCAAAATACTCTCCATATTTTGCTATCTCATCATTTATAATTGGACGAGGTCCTACTAATGACATCTTTCCTTGAAGTACATTTATAATTTGAGGTAGTTCATCAAGGCTAGTTTTTCGTAAAAAACCACCTATTTTTGTAATTCGTGGGTCATTTTTGAGTTTAAATTCTGCTTCCCACTCTTTTTTGATACTCTCATCACTCTCTAAAAGCTCTTTTAATCTTATATCAGCATCAAGATACATTGTCCTAAACTTATATATATTAAAATCTTTACCATTAGCACCTATTCTACGATGTTTAAATACAGGGTGTCCTAATGTAGATATATATACCATAATATACAATAATATTAAAAATGGTGAAGATATTATAATTAAGAATAATGATACCACATAATCAAATATTTTTTTGACACTTCTATCAACTGGATTTAAAAGATTATTTTTGATAAAAAATGCCAAACCTTTGTGATTGATTGATGATATGATTTCAGCATTAAATAGTGGCATTGATGATATTTTAGGAAGCATAATAACACGATATATTCTCTCTTGAATATAATCTATATAATCTAATATATCACTATCTAATACACCATCAATTGCTATTACGGCACAATAGTAGTCTCTATTTGACATTGCATAATCAATACTCTCTTTTATCTCATCTTTAGAGTACCCATCTACAATAATCATCTGATGAATATCAAATCCAAAAGCATTATCTTTTACCAACCAACTATCAACATTAGACATACTTCTTTTATCAGATACTACTAATATATCCTCTCTCAAATAACTATATTTAAAAAAATATTTTTTGGATAAAAATACAAATATAGGTATAGTCATACTAAGTATCATAAATAGAAGTATTATTGCCCGTGAGTGTCCATCAGACTCTTTGGTAACAAATAAAATAGAAAATAGTAAAATAGAGGCTATTATATTAGATTTAAATATTGCTACACTTTCACTACTTGTTACCATTCGTTTAGTCATTAACTTATGATATAGATATGATAAGAAGTATATAATAATAAGCCATAGATATTTACTATAAGTATGTTCTTTTGGATTTAGTATAAATTGATGTGATATATCTATATCAATCAACAATATAGTAGCTAATAACAGTAAAAAAAGTACGGATTTAAAGATAAAATATTTCATAATGCAATTATATCAAATTCAGGTTAAAAGCTAATATATCTATTTTAATATAAAAAAATATCACTTTATATCATCTAATATCAAAAAATATTAATATTTTTTGATATTTAAAGTTCTTTTCAGGAGAAATATCATATTATTACATATTAAGTGAATGAGAAAATTAAAAATAGATACTTTGCGTGAGAACAGAGTATCTTAAAATCTAAGGAGACGAGATGAGAACTGTGCTAATTTATTCATTAATAACAGCTAGTTTGCTCCATTCTGCTAACAAAGATGAGAGTAAGTTTGAGTTTGGTATTAATGGAGGAGCTACTTCTATTATAAATGAAGGTGGTAATAACTTTGTAAATGGACAAGTTGGATTGACCATTCAATCAAAAAATGATGGAGAGGTTGAACCTAGAGTTGATTTTAATTATATTAAAATTGATGGAGATGAGGATAAAACTGTTACATCTATGACACAAATATCAGTAAATGGTGTATATAACTTTAAAAAAGATGAAAAAGTATCACCCTATGTAGTAGCTGGAGCAGGTTATGAGTGGGTAGAGGGTGAAAGAGCTGGTTATGAATCAAATGCTTTTATCCAAGCAGGTGGTGGTATTGATTATAAAGTTAATGATAATGGAGTGAAGCTTAAAGTAGAGACAAAAGCACTACAAATTGTTGGAAGTGAATATGATGAGGGTAATGAGTTTAGTGTAACAGCTGGAATTTCAATGCCATTTGGTATAGGTGGAGTACAAAAAGATTTTGATGAAAATGAGTGTCCTATCAAAATAGAAGGACCAGACCAAGATAGAGATGGTGTATTAGACTCTATTGACCAATGTCCAAATACTCCTTGTGATTTTGAAGTAGATGATAAAGGTTGTCCAATCAAAGCAGAACTTGATATTCACTTTAAGACAGATTCAGCAGAGATTAGTCAATACTCTATGAATATGATAACAAATTTTGCAAAATTCTTGATGAAAAATAGAGGTAGTCTAATTAAACTTACAGGTCATACAGACTTTAGAGCAAGTGAGCAGTACAATATGGCTCTATCTCTAAGAAGAGCAAACTCTGTAAAAGATGCTTTAGTAAAATTAGGAGTAAGTATTAATAGACTTACAACAGATGGTAAGGGTGAAAGTATGCCAATAGCAACTAATCACACAGCAGAAGGTATGGCAAAAAATAGAAGAACAGAAGTAAGATTAACATACCCAGCATCAATAACAAATAATGTAGCTAGTAAATAAGGAGCACAAAATGAAATTAACAAGTAAACTTTCGGTAGTAGCAGTATTAGCAATTTTTGCTCTTACTAGTTGTGGTAGTAACAGAGCAGGTGATATAAATGATAATGCAGCAGTAGCACAAGATACAAAATCAGACCCAAATGCTGATAATGATGGCGATGGCTTGACTAATGGCGAAGAGGATGCAAATGGTAATGGTAAAGTAGATGCAGGTGAAACTGACCCAAATAACCGTGATAGTGATGGTGATGGACTTTGGGACGGAAATGAAATTATTAGATATATGACAGACCCTCTTAATCCTGATAGTGATAATGATGGAATTACTGATGGTAGAGAGGTATATAGCTGTGATGAGACTATATTTGATACCGAAAAATTATCAACTCACCGTCCAGCAAATGTAAATCAAGAAGATGTACCAAATACAATTGATGCACTTGACCCATATAATGATAGTGATGGTGATGGTAGAACAAATATGGGTGAAAAACTAAAAGGTACAAACGGATGTGACCCAGATGATAGTTATCCATGGGCAACTGAAAGTTGTGAGGGAATGAGTCTCGCTGGTGCTGTATATATTCCTGGTGGATTTGATGTAGATGGTGATGGTAAAATTGAAGCAGGTTTTTGGTTTACTCCATATCCAGCTAGTGCAACAGAACCTATATTAGAACATGCAGATTATGCCAATTTTAATGAATCTATGGAAGAGAAATTTAATATATTAAATGGTACTTCATTAAACTATTCAACAGGAAGAGTATATCATAGTAATGATATATATTCACCAATGTTTAAAGACCAAGGTGGAGTTTCATCTAATTATCACTCTAACTTATATGGAATGGATATACCTATTGTTATAGACTCTTTGAATATTCCTGCTTGTGCAGATGCCGTAGGTGATATAGGACCTTCAGTACCAACTAACAAACAGTATATTCATGTAATGAAACTAATTGAAGCTTCAGGTGGTGAGGCAGATGGATTAATTAAAAATAATGTTTTGGGTAATGACCTTAATGCACCAAAAGATTATAAGACAAATGTATATTACTTAAATAAAGCTGTTCCAGGTGAGTTGTTTAGAGAATACACAAAAGATATAGCTGTTTTAGATGGATTTACTCCTCCTAGTTATTGGGATGCTTTTGGTACTCGTATAGAAAAAGATGATAGTGGCAAAGCTTGGACTGATATTGATGCTGGAGACTTTAATTTCCCTGCATTTGCTGATCCTCATGCTATTGTTGTAAGACAAGGTTGGAGTATTGACCTTACATTTGGTGTAGCTAGTGGTGATGCTACAAAAGGTAGTGAAGTGTTATTTAGAATGGCAACACCATATTTAGCACCTAGTGTTATTCAAAATACAAATTAACCAATATTAAAATATAGAGTTTGAGTGAGAACTCTATATAAAAAAACAGATAATTATAAAGCATGGCATTAGGAAGGGAATAAATATGGTAGAAAATTTAATTAACTCAAATTCACAATTAGCACGAAATTCTCACTCCCTCTATCATATCTCTTTATCTAATGCCATAAAAGTTAGTTTTATGGGATTGATATTTTTTATGTTTAATAGTTTTTCAATGAATGCTATTACAGATAAAAAACTTTTTGAAAATGGTTCTGTAGAATCCAAAGTATCATTAGATAATAATGGTAGCAAAGATGGAATAGAGAGAAAATATAATAAAAATGGCACTATTAAATATATTGCCCACTATAAAAATGGCAAAAAGAATGGTGTAGAAGAGTGGTTTGATAGAGATGGTAAAATCTTATCACAAACACATTATAAAGATGATTTACTTGATGGTGTAGAGAGAATTTATCATGATAATGGTGTAATTATGTTAGAGAGAAGACATATTAATGGTAAAAAGCATGGACTTGAAATAAAATTTAATAGAAATGCTATGATGTGTGGTATATTAATATATGACCATGGAATCCTCCAAGAAGTCTAAATAGTGGATATTTATGTTTTAATACTTATGATAATAGTCTTTATTGGTTCTATACTATCTTATGTATATTATCTCAAAGATAAAGCAAATCAATTTAATATGATTAATAGTGGAATATGCCCATTTTGTAAAGAAGAGGGTATAGAACTAACTGATACAAGAGGTGGAAGTTGTTGTAGTCCTAAATTAGTATCTTTTAAATGTAATAAATGTGGATATGAAAATAGCTTTAGTATAGATGGGAATTGTAAGATATAGGTAATAGTCCTATATCAATATTTCCCTATGTCCTTTTACATTAGCAGGGCTTAGTATTCCCATAGTTTCTAACTGTTCTACAATTCTTGCTGAACGGTTGTATCCTATTTGTAGTTTTCTTTGTAGGTATGATATTGAGCTTTTTTTATCTTCTAATACTATTTTTTTTGCATCTTCGTATAGTGGGTCAAGGTCATCAATACTGTTTCCTTTTGTTATAATATTTCCATCTTCGCTAGAGGCTAGAAATTTGGTATCATAGTTTGGTTCTCTTTGGGCTTTTAGAAACTCTACTATTTTTTCTATCTCCTCTTCGCTATTCCATGGGGCGTGAATTCTCACTAGATTTGATGTGCCAGGTGGGGTGAATAATCCATCTCCTCTACCTAGTAGAGACTCTGCGCCATGATTATCTAGGATTACTTTACTATCAATTTTTTGTCCTACTTTATAGCTAAGTCTTGTGGGTAGGTTTGCTTTGATAAGTCCTGTTACTACATCTACACTTGGTCGTTGTGTGGCTATTATTAGGTGTATTCCACTTGCCCTTGCCATTTGAGCAAGTCTTGCGATAGAGAACTCTACCTCTTTACCACCTGTCATCATCAAATCTGCCAACTCATCAATTACTATTACTATATATGGAAATACTTCTAGTTGCTCTTTTTTGGCTTTTATATTGTGGTTTTCTATATTTTTGGTACGGCTATTTGCCATAATTTTATATCGTCTCTCCATCTCTATCACCATATTACCCAAAACAGCTATTGCTTTTTTGGCTTCTGTGATAACTGGTGTAAGTAGATGAGGAATTTCATTATATATAGAAAACTCTAGCATTTTGGGGTCAATTAGGATAAATTTAAGGTCATCAGGGGAGTTTTTAAATAGTAGTGATAATATCATAGCATTAATTCCTACTGATTTACCACTTCCTGTTGTACCTGCTATTAATATATGAGGAAGTTTTTTGAGGTCTGTGATAAATGCTCTTCCTACAATATCTTTTCCTAATGCTAGTGTAAGTGGGGATTTTGAGTTTTTGAATATTTCACTATCTAAAATATCTCTTAGATAAATTGTCTCAAAGGCACTATTTGGTATCTCTATACCAATTACATCTCTACCAGGGATTGGGGCTTGTATTCGTATGGTTTCTGCACTTAATGCCATAGCCAAGTCATCTTGAAGATTTAGAATTTTTGATACTTTTACATTTGCAACTGGCTTAAACTCAAATGTTGTTACCACAGGGCCTGTATAGTGATGAAGTACATCACCATCAATTTTAAACTCTTTTAATTTAGATAATAGCTCTTCAATTTTTTTATCAATTTGAGCCTCGTTCATTCGTTTATTAGTTTTTTTGGGTTTTTCTAAAAAGTCTAAGCTAGGTAATTGAAAATTTTCTGGTCTATCCATTTTACCTTTTTCAATATCATCTAAAAGTTTTTTATTCTCTGCTAACTCCTCTAAGACAATTGAACTATTTTTTATTTTAGTCTCTTTTTTGGATTTTTCTATTTTTATATCTTTTGGTTTTTTCTTATTCTCTACTGGTTTAATTTTGGCAATATCATTAATATCTCTATCAATTAATGCCTCTTTCTCTTTTTTCTCATCTACTATTTTGATTTTTGGCATTCTTTTTTTGGATTTTTTGAGTTCTACTATATCATTACTAGATGCAAAAGGGTTTTTAAACTCAAACTTTATCATCTCAAAAATATTTAGGGCTTTATCTATCCATAAATTATGAGTTTTATTCATATTATCGCCTAATATCATCACATAAGAGAGCATCAAAGTCATTAAAAAAAATAGAAATAGTCCAAGTTTACCAATATATGGGAGTAAAAAGCTAGAAAATTCTCTAGCAATAAATCCACTATGATATGCCCCAACTAATAAAAATTGAGCAACTAATATAGATATAACCAAAAGTACCCAACCCAAAGAGTATTCAAGTTTGTTTATAGAACCTTTATTATAAATTATTTTTAAAAAAGGATAAATCATAATAAAAAGTATAATATATGCTAAATATCCAAAAAGGAATATATTTGTATCTCCAATAGAAGCACCTATATTTCCTATAAGTTTAGTTTTGTGAAAAATAGTTGAAATTGTGGCATAAGTAAATAGTATAGAAACAATTATGATAGTAATTTTCAAATCTTCTCCTAGATATTTTTAGTAATCTTATTATACTAAAGAGTTCAATAACATTAGATAAAAATTCAAGTAGTTAAGTGTATTGATTTTAAAAGGGGTTAAGACCCCTCTTCAGATACCTACGGCACACAGTGAATGAAGATGTGCTGCTATGTTCCCATCCTGACACGATGTCTTCAAACAATGTTGCATAGGTCTAAAAAGAGGCACTCAAACTACTAAATAATAGTCTCAGTGTCTCTTTTGAAGATTATAATTATACTCTATTAATCTTAAATAAACCTTAGCCCCTATAAAAGGAGGAGTAGAAAAAAGGGGCTAAGGTTATATAGGGGGGATAAATATTATAGAGCTGCTTTTGCTGCTTCTAATGCTTCTTCATAATTTGGTTCTGTTGTAATTTCTGGAACAGTTTGTTTATAAGTTACTTTTCCATCTTTACCAATTACAAAGATAACTCTTGCTGTAATTCCTGCTAAAGGACCATCTGCTAATAAAACACCATAAGCGTTAGCAAAATCTTTGTTTCTAAAGTCAGAACATACTTTTAAGTTTTCAATTCCAGCTGCTCCACACCATCTAGCTGCTGCAAATGGTAAATCCATAGATACTGTAATTACCTCTACACCATCAAGATTAGCTGCTTCTGTATTAAATCTTCTAGTCTCTGCATCACATACACCAGTATCTAGTGAAGGTACTGCAACTACAAGTTGAACTTTACCCTCTCCACCAATTTGCTCATTTTGAAGCATTGGGTCACAGTTTACTACTGTTACTACTGGTGCTGTATCACCTACATTAATTTCATTTCCTGCTAAATTACATACTATATCATTTTTAAATGTTACTGTTGCCATTTTTAATTCCTTATATTTTATTATATAATCGTATTATATCTTAAATAGGATAAAATTAGTCTTAAATCAAGAAAAATATATTTAATTTAGTAAATTTAACAATTTAATGGTATAATTTATATAATAAAACAGTAAAAAGGATATTTTATGGGATTTATCAAAAACCTTTTAAATAAGTTTAAAAAAGATAGTGAAAGTGCAAAAGAGATTAAAGTTGAAACTACATATAACAAACAGCTTATAGAAAATTTCAAACATGACCATCAAGAGTTATTAAAGATATTTGGTGAGATTCAAGAGAGTTTCAAAAGTGATAATAATGCTCATAAAAAGGTAGTAAATCTATTAAATGATTTTAAAATTGCTTTAGAGATTCACTTGATGATAGAGGATAATAAATTATATAGTTATCTTGGAGAAAAATATGGTTCAGATGATATACATAAAGCATTTGTAGAAGATATTCAAGCAGAGATGACAAATATTGCAAAAGAGGTAATGTTTTTTATTAGAAAATATACAAATAGACAATCTTATGATAATAATATAGATAATTTTTTAAGTGACCTTGATAATATTGGTGAAGTATTAGTAAGAAGAATTAAAATGGAAGAGGAAAAACTATACGCTTTATATGTATAATTAGTATATGGATATTAATATCTCCTCTTAATGCACATATTACTGAAAAAGTTTTATATGATTTTGAGGCAAAATGTATGCTATGCCATAATACCTATAAGCGAAATAAGAAAGCTCCACCATTAGTGGCTATTAATCAAGTATATTTGAGAATTTATGATAATAATTGGACAGTAGCACAAGAACAGATTAAATTCTTTTTAGAAAATCCAACAGAAGAAAATGTAGTTATGAAACCTGCATTAAAGAAATTTGGATTGATGCCTAAATTAGTTTTTGATGCAAATAATACAAATGATTTTGCACAAGTGTTAGTTGAAACAGAATTTGAAATACCTGATTGGTTTAATGCTCATTATATAGAACATAATTTGAGTAAGAGATAGAGTATCTTAAAAAAGATACTCTATAGATTATTTTGCTAAAGCCTCTTTTGAAGCATCTGCTACTTTTGTAAAGTTTGCAGGTGCATTCATAGCCATATCTGCTAATATTTTTCTATCTAGTTCAATATTTGCAAGTTTAAGACCATGCATAAATCTTGAGTAATTTAAATCATTTAGTCTTGCTGCTGCATTAATTCTAGTAATCCAAAGTCTTCTAAAATCTCTCTTTTTTTGTCTTCTATCTCTATAAGCATATACTAATGAACGCTCTAATTGCTCTTTAGCTTTTCTAAAGTGTTTTCTTCTACCACTGTAGAATCCTCTTGCTTGTTTTAATAGTTTTCTGTGTCTTCTACTTCTTACGACACCAGTTTTTACTCTCATAGTTTTCCTTTACTTTTGAGGTGTCAAATAATTTTATTATTTGAACTTGCCCATTTTTTATGGGAACTTTAAATTAATTTAATTAATCATCTCTTTGATATTCTTTGCATCAACACTATCAACATACTTAGCACTTCTCATACCTCTATGGTGTTTACCATCAACTTTTGATAGAATATGACTTCTAAAAGCAGTTCCTCTTTTTACAAGACCACTTTTTTTAACTTTAAAACGCTTAACAGCGCCTTTTTTACTTTTCATTTTAGGCATTTATTACTCCTTTTACAAATTTTCCATATTTTAGCAGAAATGGAAATAGAATTATATCTAAATAATATTTAAATAGTAGTTAATAATATATATGCTTTTTATAAAGAATTGAGTATAATACGGATATTAAATATATTATTATATATATTATTAATCTAACAATTCAATCACAATAAATGGTTTTTAAATATTAGATAACTTGAAGATAAAAAATAGAAAGGTTAAATATTTTGAATTTTATGAGAAATAATAGTAGGGAGTTAATTCTCTTACATCATGATACTAAGCCAAGATATACTGATAAAACAGTAGATATTATGCTATCCCCATCTCTATATACTCTCACAAAAAAGCCATTAGAGATAAAATATAAAAGACAAGCAAAAGCATTAGCACCATCTGTACTAGATGAACTTTTAGATGAGGGTGAATATAGTTATGATGTTTTTAAAGATATTGATGGAGTATGGGTATTTATAGCTTATGATAAATCTAAGATTATTAAACTTTTAGATAAATTTGATGTAAATAGAGTATATTTTGCACAACAATCATTTGAACTCTTTAAACATCCTATATCTCTAAATTCTAATCAAGCATTAGGATTAGTAGATAATATAGTTACAACTATTCCTAAAATTGCTTTTGGTGAGGGGCAGAGATTTTTATCTTTTGATAACTCATTTACTCCTAATAGTGGTGGGTTTAAACTAAGTAAAAGTTCTAATGATTTTATAGATATAAAAAGTTCTATAATCTTATCTATTATATTTATGATATTTGCTATATCTTTTGGAGTAGAGGGATATGGATACTCTTCTACTATTTCTAATCAATCAATCAATGAACTTTTAGAAGATTACCCATCTCTTCAAAGTAAATATAGTAGAGATAGTATCCTCTCTAAATATAATAAAATTGATAAAATAGAGAGAAAGAAGAGAGAGTTTTTAAAGTCTATCTCATCTATTGTAAAATATGGGGCTAAACTTCAAACTCTAATTATTACAGATAAAGCTATGATAGTTACTATGAGTATAAAAGATAAATCAATTTATAGTGATTTAGCTAAAAGTATCAAGATTAAAGATATTGGAAATGGTATAGTAGAATTTAGGGAGAGTATATGAATATAGAACAGTATAAATTTGAGATAGTATTAATATCATCATTTCTCTTGATGATTATGACATTTATATATAAAAGCACAAGTTACTCAACAATGAAAAGCGATACAATAGAGAACAAAATAGAGAACCAAGAGATTAATAGAGTAATTGCACTAAAAGAGCTTTGGGGAGATAAAAAACTTACTAAAAAAGTAAATAGTATAAAACAAGGGGTATCACAAGCTAAGATAAAAGAGTTTAAAAATAGAAACAAAAAGCTCAAAGCATCATTTCAAGATTTATCTATCAATGAACTCAATACTATAATCAAAAAAGTTACAAATTTAGCAATTAGTGTGATAAAACTTGATATTAAATATAAAAATGAAAAATATAGATTAGAACTCAAATGTAAATGGTAGAGGGATTAAATTATGAGTGATTTTGAAGATGAGATAGAGAGGTTAAAAAGAGAAATAGCCATATTAGAGGGTAAAAAAAATCAGATACCTACCTATTCATTTAGTAAAATTAGATTTGATGATTTAGAGAGTATAGTAGATATTAGGCAAAATTTTAATGATATTGATATATTTACAAATTGGTTTAGTTATAATTATGATATATCAAATAGTGATATAGAGTTTTTGGAAAATTTAATTAAAAAACATATAAAAGTTATGAATATATATTTTGAAGAGGATTTAAAAGTTAAGTTTATATCACCTATATTAAATAGAGTTGATTTTTCTATGATAGATAAGAATATTAGAGATTTTTATGATGAGAAACTTATATATAAGAGTGAAAAATTTATTTTGAGTGGAGAGACTGATTTTGTGGTATCAAAAGGGATTAGAAAAGCTAGAGAGCCATACTTTTTTATTCAAGAGTTTAAAAAAGGATTTGAAAATAGATGATTTAAAAGATATTTATAAAAACTTGATGTTTATTAGAGATGAAGTGTTAGAAAAATTAAAAAGGTAAAAATTAAATGATAAAAAAAATATTGATTATTATATTAGCTACTATTCTATCTATTATAATATTTGCACCCAAAGATAGATTATATTTTATGTTAGAAGAGCAGTTAAAGGCTCAAAATGGTGTGGTTATATCTAATGAGAAATTAAATAGTGGAATGTTTGGGCTTGAAATTACTAAAGGAGATATATCTATAAATGATATTGAGTTAATTAAATTTGATTTGATAGATATAAGCTCTTTTCTTGCAAGTTCAACTATTAAGATAGATAATATCAAGTTAGATAAAAGTATTAGTAGTATGTTGCCAATTAGTGAGCTAAATGCCTCTATAAATCATAATATTATCTCACCAATGGAGATAACTATTGATATTAGTTCAGGCAATATTACTCAAAATGCTACTCTTAAAGTAGTAGAAGATGGATTAATTCAGATTAGAATTGATGATATTAACTCTACACAATGGCTAAAAGCATTTATGCAAAAAGATGAAAATGGGTGGTATTATGAAACAAATATTTAGTTCTAATATATTTAATTATGCAATATTAATACTATCACCTATGGCAATAATTAAGCTTATTTGGGTGATAATAGCCTCATTTACACTACCATCAAATACTATTGAGATAGACTCTCTTGATGAAGTAAAGCCACTATATTATAGAGTATCATTAGCCAAAAAAAGTAATAAAATTATAAATAAACCAAAAACAGTTATCACTAAACCTATTCAAAAGCAATCATCTATGAGAGGTATTAGATTAATTGGTATCTATATTGATGATGATATTATAGTTGTAACTATTGAAAAATTATCTAAAAGAACAGTTTTATCTAAAGGTGAAGAGTTTCAGGGGTTCAAGCTTATTGGTGCTACAAAACACCATGCTATATTTTCTAAAAGAGACAAAGAGTATAAATTAGAGTTTATCAAAAAGAAAAAATCAATGAGTACAAAATCAAAATCTATTATCAAAGAGATAGAAGATACTCCAATAGCCAAACCAATAACTCAAAAAAAAGATGAGATTATAGATGATGGATATACCAAAACTATCAGAAGAGATTTTTTAAATAGCTATATGAAAAGTCCAAAAAATATTTGGAAAGATATAGGTATTAATGAGATTAAGAGTGGAAAGTCTATCATAGGATTTAGAGTAAGATTTGTGAGAAAAGATAGTGGATTTGATAAATTAGGAATAAAAAAGGGTGATATAATATTAGCAATTAATGGAGAGAGATTAACATCTCATAAAAGTGCCTTTAATGCTTATAAAGATATTAGTACGATAGAAAATTTAACACTTACAGTTAAGAGAAATAATCAAGAAATGGAGTTAGAATATGAGATTAAGTAGAGTTTTATTGGCAATTGTTATATCTATGACTATTATGCTAAATGCTAATGATAAAAAGGTAGATATTAATTTTAAAGATTTGGATATGCAAAGCTTTATAGAGACTATTAGTAAAATAACACATAAAAATATTTTGGTAGATACAAAGTTGCGAGGTAAAGTAAATTTTGTAACAAACCAACCAATTAAAAAAAGCTCACTTATCCCATTAGCTAATTCCATTTTATCCACTCATGGATTAACGCTAATTGATTTGGGTGATTTTTATAAGGTAGTCAAATCCAATGATGCCGCAGGAGCAGGATTAAATGTAAGCCATGAGATTTCAGGAGATACTATGACAACAGTTATCTTTACTCTCAAAACTGCAAATGCTTCAATTTTAAGAGCCAAAATCCGTCCACTACTACATAAAGATGCAAAGGTTGTATCATTTAAAAATAATAATATGTTATCAATAACAGCATATCCCAAAACACTTCGTTCTATTAAAAAGCTTATTGATAGTGTAGAAGAGAGTAGCAAAAAGGGTTCTGTATTTATCAAGCTCAAAAATGCCTCTGCAAAAAGTGTATATACAAGTGCTAATGCTATGAGTAAGAAGCTTTTCCCACAGGCTATCATTAGTGAAAAAGTAGATGTGATGAAAGATGAGGCTACAAATACTATTATATTAGTGGGTAAGAGAGATAATGTAAATAGAATGGTAAATTATGTAAAAAAGCTTGATATTGAGGGAGAGGGTACAGAACAAAAAATGTATGTTATACCTCTTAAAAATTCAAATGTTGAAGAGTTAGAGAAGATATTATCAAAGCTTATTGCTCAAATGAATGGAGCAGAAGTTGCAAAATCCAAAATCAAAGGTAAAGCTATCAAGCCTCAAAAAGCTATGGTAGTGAGTGATTTAGAGAGAAATGCACTAATTATTCTAGCTACTCCTGAACAAATCCAAAATATAAAGCTTACAATTGCCAAAATTGATATAGAGAAACCACAAGTATTTGTAAAAGCAAAAATTGTAGAGATTAATAATAATATAGCCAAATCTATAGGTGTAAGATATGGATTTGAGGGTGGTAAGATTACATCACAAGGACTATTTTCTATAGCAGGTGGAATGTTAGGTGGAAATTCTATGATGGTATCTCAAAATTTAATGAGCTTTTTAAATACTCAAACTACAAGTTATGATACTAATGGTAATGCAATTACAAATACAGAGACACCATTTAAATTCTCTTCTGATATTTCAGAGATATTTGCATTGGGTGCAAAACTTGACCTATTAAGCCAAAATGGTGGAGCTCAAATATTGAGTGAACCATCAATTTTATGTACAAATAATAAAGAGGCATCTATATATGTAGGACAGACACAATCAATACTTACAAGTACAGCAAAAGGTAATAATGCACAAGACCTTACTAGAAATAGTTATAGTAGAGAGGATATTGGTATCACTCTAAAGGTTAAACCAAGACTATCAAGTAATAATAAAGTATCATTGAGTGTAGAGGCTATTATAGAAGATGTATTGGGTGGTTCTGGTTCTACTGCTGATAGACCAACGACTACCAAAAGAAAAGTTTTGACTAATGCTATTGTAAATAATGGAGAGACAATTATTGTAGGTGGGCTTATCAAAAAATCTAATGGTAAAACTACTACAAAAGTACCACTATTAGGAGATATACCAATTATTGGCGAACTATTTAAATCTCGTTCAAATGCTACAAGTAGTGTAAATGTAGTAATTTATCTTACTCCATATATTGTACCAAGAAGTGGAGATTTAAAGAAACTTAGAAAACTATTAGTAGAGTTAGATGGATTACAGACTAAATATAACTCTGTTGTATATAATACTTTAGAAAACAGAGCAAATAGTAGAGGTGCAAGTAGTAGAATTACAACAACTACTACTACAAGTAATACCTATAAACACCTAGCAAGTAATAGAATATTATCACATGATGAAGAAGAAGAAAATGGCATCTTTATCCCAGGGAAATAATATGAAATTTTTAAGATTAAAAGATGTTAATTTAGAGCCATTTGTTGATGAAAATATTAATGCAAAAGTATCGCTAAAACATAATTTACTTTTTGGAAAATATGAAGATAAAATTATATCTGTAGCAAAAGAGGATACTCTCTCATCTGCATTAAACTATATATCAAGATTAAATGTAGATTATCCAATATATATTTTAGATGATAGTAGCTATGAGAGGCTACTTAATAAATTCCAAGAGATACAGACAAGTAGTGATTTTGAAAATATCTCATCAGATACCACAGAAGAGCTAATAGAGGTAGAATCAGACCTTTTAGCATTTATCCAAAACTCACAAGATTTACTATCAAGTGAGGGTTCAGCACCAATTGTAAAGCTTGTTAATTCACTATTCTTTCAAGCTATTAAACGGGGTGCTAGTGATATTCATATTGAAAATGGAGAGAACAAAGGAGAGGTAAGATTACGAATTGATGGTGCATTAAAAAAGCATCTTGACCTTGAAAAAAAGATTATAGCTTTAGTAATTAACCGTATCAAAGTTATCTCAAATCTTGATATTTCAGAAAAAAGAGTACCACAAGATGGTAGAACACAAGTCAAAATTTCAGGTAAAACTCTTGATATTAGGGTATCAATTTTGCCTACTTATTATGGTGAGAGAATTGTAATGAGGATATTAATGCAAAGTGAACATATCCCAACTCTAAGAGATTTAGGATTTAATGAGAAGATGACAGATGAGTTCTATTCATTACTCAAACACTCTCATGGAATGATACTTGTAACAGGACCTACAGGAAGTGGTAAATCAACCACTCTTCACGCATTCTTACAACATATTGCCACACCTGATAAAAATATTATTACAGTAGAAGACCCAGTTGAGTATAATGCAGATAATATTAGTCAAATTCAAGTAAATGCAAAAGTAGGACTTACATTCTCAGCAGGACTTAGAAGTATCCTAAGACAAGACCCAGATGTAATTATGATAGGTGAGATTAGAGATAGTGAAACAGGTGAAATAGCCTTGCAATCAGCCCTTACAGGACATCTACTATTATCTACACTTCATACAAATGATGCCACTTCATCACTTACAAGACTTATGGATATGGGAATAGCAGATTATCTTATATCCTCTACACTCTTAGGAGTATTAGCCCAACGATTAGTAAGAGAACTTTGTATTAATTGTAAAGAAGATACAACTCTAGCACCAGTAGTGATAAAAGATTTAGATATTGCAATTGATGCCAAACCCAAAAGAGCAGTAGGGTGTAGTAGATGTGATTTTACAGGATACAAAGGAAGAGTAGCAGTAGGTGAACTGTTTGTAATAAATGATAGTGTAAAAGAGATGATTAAAGAGAAATATACCGACCATGAAATAAGAATAGCTATGAAATCCAAAGGAATGGTAACAATAGCAGACCAACTAAAAGAGCTTATAGAAAATGGAACTACTAGCTATGAAGAGGGGCTAAGAGTTGGAATAATGGATGGGTAATAGTAGGAAAATTTATCCCCACTATTATTAAGCCTAAAATATCATACCATCAACTGGTGATGATGCCGTTGCAAATGGTCTTTTTGCAATTCTACCTGCTTCATAACTCATTCTTCCTGCTATTACAGCATGTTTCATGGCCTCTGCCATCATCATAGGATTTTGAGCTTGTGCAATAGCTGTATTTGTAAGTACCCCATCAGCACCAAGTTCCATAGCTATACTTGCATCACTTGCACACCCAATCCCTGCATCTACAATTACAGGCACACTTACAGCCTCTTTTATAAAGTGAACATTAAATCTATTTTGTACCCCTAATCCACTACCGATAGGAGAGGCCAAAGGCATAATCGCATGAGCCCCTGCATCTTCTAATCTCTTGGCAATAATAGGGTCATCATTTGTATATGCCATAATCGTAAATCCATCTTTTGCCAATACCTCACAAGCTTTAATTGTCTCTATTACATCAGGATATAGAGTCTTAGCAGTATCCCCAATCACTTCAAGTTTAATCAAATCAATACCAGTAGCCTCACGAGTAAGTCTAAAAAGTGTAATAGCATCTTCTGCCGTTGTACAACCTGCTGAATTTGGTAAAAACTTTACATTAGTATTTTCAAAATAACTCATCAAATTCTCTTGTGCTGGGTCTGTTATATTTACTCTTCTTACTGCTACTGTGATTAATTCACTCCCACTTGCTAAAGTAGCATCTAGCGTTGTTTGAAAGCTATCATATTTCCCACTTCCCACTATTAATCTACTATTTAATTCATACTTACCAATTTTTAAAATATTACTCATATTATCTCCAATTTTTTTAGATGTTTTATATCACAAAATTGCTTAATCTTAATAATATTTTGAAGATTTAAAACTTCTATCTCACTTATCTTTTAACCCTCTTACTCATATACTCACTCAACCTACCCATAGCCTCTTGATGATTAGCCATAAAATCTGTATGAGCATTTTTATTACAATAATTTGTAACTATAAATATACCCCCTACTGGAATATCAAATTTTTGGGCTACTTTGATAATAGAGAAAAACTCCATATTTTCAATACCTATATCATGAGATAGGTATCTACTTGCTAACTTTTCATCTGTTGTGATATAGTTAGATGAATTTACTATTATCTCTTTTGATACATCAATAGCACTTGATACTACATTATCTATTGGAGAGTAAGCAGAGGCATTAAAAAATGAATTTTCTATATTAGAGGCACTTTTAGACTCTATTATATCAAATATTCTTTTCTCTCCATAACTCCCTGCACTACCTACAAAGAGTATAAATTCAGGAGGGTTCATAATACATATACGAGTTAGATTAATAGCACTATCTACCATTCCAATACCAACAGGAGTAGCAAACTCAAAGCTCTCCTTGTCTCCTGCACAAATTATCATATCAATCCTTTTGTTAAAAAACTATTTTACTTTTTAATTCGCCTAAATCAAAATTGACTTTTGAATTGATTAAACTAAATGATTTTTTCTCTTTTGTAATAGTTATAAACTTTACATCTTTTCCAAATCTTTTTTTATAGTCTGCTCTTATTTTATATAGAGATGTTATCTCATCTACTAAAATACCTTTGATTTTAGGTGAGTTTGCTACAAATACCATACCCTCAGCATATTTCAAAGTAGTATTATAATCAAGACCTCTATTAGTAGCTACGGCTTCTACAAAGTTATGATATGTTGGTTGAAGCATATTATCATTGATATATTTTGTCTGATTTTCATCAGTCTTTTTAAATATTGATAGAGGTTGTTTAAATTTACCTTTGGTAATTGTACTCTCTTCTATTCCAATTGTTTGAGCCAATTTTGAGATATTATAGTGTTGTAAAATCACACCAATAGAACCTACTAAAGCATTTTTATTTGCTTTTAATGGCTTGATAGCAGAAGCAATATAATATCCACCTGATAAGGCATATCCACCTACATACATTGTAATTTTTTTAACCTTATTAATCTCTCTAAGATAATTTGACATCTCTTCACTCGCTGTTGGCGAACCACCTGGGGAGTTCATAATAAAGAGAATCTCTTTGTACTCATCTTTTTCTACTACTTTATCTATCTTATCAATAGTTTTGAGAATATAATCAGATGTAATAACTTTATCCATATTAACTACGGCTATCTTATTTTTACCTTTTTTATCATCTATATCTATCAGACCATTTTTATTTAAAAATACTCCAATAATAAAAAATTCAAATATTAAAAATATTATTAACATTGAGATTTTAATATTTTCAGAGATTGCTTTTCTCTTAAATACCTTTATCTCTTTTTCAAATTTTTCTCGTTCTAAATTAAAATTATTCTCATGCATTAAAGTACCATCTTTATATCATTATGCTCTTCAAAGGCCTTGAAGATTTTATCTCTATCATCTTGATTTTCTACTTCACAATAGGCATTAAAACTATGAAATTTACCATTTTTAGATACATTTCCTACTTTACATTTATACTCTTTATGAGATAAAATATCTTTTACAGACTCCTCTAACTTATCTCTATCTCTTCCAATAATCTTAAATCCCCACTCACAAGGATAATCAATTTTTGGTTTATCTTGGGTTTTATCGTCTAAAATCACCGTTTTTACCTCCACTTTTTGCTTCTAATTGTACATCTCTTATAACCATAGATTTATCAATCGCTTTTAACATATCATAAATTGTAAGTAATCCTACACTCACACCTGTTAATGCCTCCATCTCTACACCTGTTTTACCATCAAGTCGTACTTTAATAGTAAGCTTAAACCCTGGTAACTCTGGTAACTCTTCTAAATCTGTTTTGATAGAGTTTAGCATTAATGGGTGACACATTGGAATAAGATTACTTGTCTGTTTTGCTCCCATTATCCCTGCAATAATAGCTGTCTGTATTACAGAACCCTTTTTATTATCATTACTCATAGCCATATCATAAGCCTCTTGAGATACCTCAATTACTCCACTTGCTACGGCCTCTCGTGTAGTAATATCTTTATCTCCTACATCTACCATTTTGGGTCTATTATTCTCATCTAAGTGAGTTAAATTCATTTTTTTCCTTTATTTATTAAATTATCTATCTCACAATAAAACTTAAAAGCTATATTATAAAATTCTTTTGCATCATCAAGTGTTGGTTGTCCATAAGGCAAAAGCCCCATATCTCTCTAATAACATCTAAATCAGATTTTGAAGCTTTTAGCCACTCTTTTGCCATTTGTAAATTTTTCATTCATCTTTTTAGTATGGACAATTATATCCATAGCAATTTTATCACTTAATTCATCTAAAGCTTTTATTACTTTTAATTTAATATTCATATTTTCTTGAAAACTTTTTGGTAAAAAATTATCATTAGTAACCAAATATAAATCAATATCACTATCTTCTCTTTGTGTTCCATTTACATAACTACCAAATAGTATAATTCTATTTAACTCTAAAGGCTCTAATTTCTCTAAAAGCTCTATTTTAACTTTTTCTATATCCACCATAATATTACTATCCTCTAACTTGCCCACTACCTACAATAGTAAATTTATAGGTAGTTAGCCCCTCTATCCCCATAGGTCCTCTTGCATGAAGTTTATTTGTACTAATTCCTACCTCAGCACCAAATCCAAATGCCCCACCATCTGTAAATCTTGTACTAGCATTTACATATACAGCTGCTGCATCAATAGAGTTTAAAAAGTGATTAGCAGTTGTAATATTCTCTGTAATAATAGCCTCTGAGTGTCCTGATGTAAATTTAGTAATATGTGCTATTGCTCCATTTACTCCATCAACTACTTTGATATTTAATATATTTGCCAAATACTCTGTATCATAATCCTCATCAGTGGCATTTTCAACCTCAATTATACTTTGAGTATCAACACACCCTTTAAGTTGGGTATTTTCTCTATCAAATGCCTCTTTGAGTTTTGGTAATATATAATCTGCTATCTTATTATCTACAAGTAGTGTCTCCATAGCATTACAAACTCCTGGTCTTTGACATTTGGCATTTATAGCTATATCAATAGCATTTTGGATATTAGCATCTTCATCTATATATGTATGACACTGCCCTTTATCATGTTTTACTACACTTACAGTAGCATTCTTACTGACATGATTAATCAGCCCTGCCCCACCTCTTGGGATAATTAAATCCACATATTTATCCATCTTGATAAGCTTATCAACACCTGCTCTTGAAGAATCTGGAATAAGTGATATTAGAGATGTTGGAAGAGAGTTTTTAGCCAATACGCCTTGAAGTATTTTAGCTATTGCTCCATTTGAGTTTTCAGCCTCTTTACCACCTTTTAATACACATACATTAGAACTCTTAAAGCATAACCCTGCTGTATCACTTGTAACATTTGGACGAGATTCATATATAATACCAATTACTCCAATAGGAATAGATATTTTTTCTATCTTTAACCCATCATCTGTAATCCAACCATCTAAAACTCTACCCACTGGGTCTTTAAGCGATGCTATCTCCTCTAATGACTTAGCCATACCATCAACTCTACCCTCATCTAAAAAGAGTCTATCCATCAAAGCAGATGATAAATCACTCTCCTCTCCTGCTCTCATATCAACAGCATTAGCCTCTAATAAATTAGCAGTTTCATCTCTTAAAGCTTGTGCCATCTCTTTTAAAATAGCTACCTTTTTTGCCCCATCAAGAGTAGCAAATACTCTACTTGAACTTTTTGCCTCTTCTAAAAATGCTTCCATATATTAATCCTCTATATATGTACAACAGTAATCTGTTACACTCTTAATCTTAATATCAAAAGATGAGTTAGCAGGTACTTCAAAAGTCTCTGGTGTATGTAGAGTTTTCCACTCTTCATTAGGTAATTTTATATCAAGTTCCCCACTCATAATCTCCATAATCTCAGCCTCATTTGTACCAAAAGTATATTCACCTATTTGCATAACGCCTAAAGTCTGTTTAGTACCATCTGCCAAAGTAATAGCTCTACTTACCACCTTACCATCATAATATACATTTGCCTCTTTTATAATTGAAACATTATTTAATTTTGTCATTTATCACCCTTTAAAATGCTTTTATCTTTTAGGTAATTATACATTTAAATTAATTAAAGTAGCTTTTTTGAGTTAATATATAAATCAAAAGGAATACTATGGTCTCAATAAGTTTTGGCAAGAGGATACAAATAATTTATTTTAGATAAACAGTATTTAATATTTATATTGGTGGAGATGAGGGGAATTGATATACCACTTTTACACACTAACCTTAAACAATAGTTATCAATAGCTAACATTAATCTACAATAGCCACAACATAGGGTATAATAGCAGTATTAGTAATCATTAGTATTAATCAACATTAGATATTAAGAATATACAATAAGTATCAAAGTTGGTTACATATAGGTTACACTATTTTATTATCAAGGATATTTATGTGTAGTGGCAAAGATATTAAATCTAAAAAGTATGTTGGGGTTGTGTATAGAGTGCTTAGGGATAAATCAAAGACTTTTTACATCATCTATAAGCACCCAATAGAGAAACGAACCATAAGGACTAAGATAGGCAGTTCTAAAGAGGGAATGAATGAGGCTTATTGTAATAATATAAGATTGGAAGAGATAGCCAAGGCACGGTTAGGAGAAGATAGTAATTTACCAATAGTAAGAGCCAAGCAAAACAAGACTAATCTTGATGATTTAGCAAATAATTATATTGAGTATCTATCAACTAAAGGTAATAATAAAACTACTACACAAGCTAAGAGTAGGTATGAGAGATATTTAAAATCAACAGTTGGAGAGTTACAATTATCACAGCTTAATAAAACACATCATAAAAAAATGCAAGATAATCTTGTAGCTACAAACTTATCACCAACAACAATTAATCACATTTTGACTTTATTGAGTACAATCATAAATTATAATATCAAAAATGATTTAATAAAAGGGGTTAATCCTTTGATTGGAGTGAAGTGTCTAAAAACAAATGATAAAAGAGATAGGTATTTAGAAGTAGAAGAGCTTAACAAACTATTTAAGCATACTAAAAAAGATGATACTCTACATCTATTTACACTATTAGCACTTAGCACAGGGGCAAGGCTTAATGGGTTATTGAGTATCAAGGTTAAAGATGTGGATTTACTAAAGAAGAAAATAACAATCAATGACTTTAAGAGTGGTGGAACTTATCAAGGATTTATCAAAGATGATATGATAGAGCTTCTTATTAGAGCTATGGAGGGGTTTAATAGTGATGATTATGTGATAAGCTATGATAATGGGTCAAAGTGTAATGATAAGATGATACAGAGGAGGCTACAACCAATATTAAATAAGCTTTTTAATCAAGAGGTAGAGAATGGATTGAGTAAGGTTGTAATACATACTCTAAGGCATACATTCGCTTCACTTCTTGCTATCAATGATGTATCAATCTATAAGATAATGAAGCTTATGAACCACAAGGATATAACTATGACAATGAGATACGCAAAGCTTAGTCCAAGTAGTGGGCAAGAGGATATAAATAATTTATTTTAGATATAATTTTAAAAAAGGAGTTTACTATGGTAGCAATACAACAACCAAACTATCTTAATATTGAGTTACCAACTCTAAAGGTTGGTTCAATATTTAAAGTTATTAGTGCATATATTACAATGGCTAGAACATTAAATAGTATGAGAAAAATACTCAAATTTCAATTTAATAACTTTGAGGCTTTTATCAAAATATATAATCTTGATACACCTGATAAAGTTGATAATATATTAATTAAATTAGAAAATATGTCAGAGCAACACAATATAAGTTTAAATAATGCACTATTAAATAAATGGTATGCTTATCCATTATATTATTTAGTTGATAGAATAGAGGATTGGAATATGGCATTACAAGGGCTTTTAATGTCTTTAGATGTTGAGTTGGTACATCAGGAGAAACAACTTAATGATAATTGAAAAAAGAACAAGATACCAAAGAGATTTAAAGAAACTTATCAAATCAAATACTTTGACTTTAGAGAAAATAGAAGAGTGTGAGAGATTATTTAAAGATGATTATAAACACAACTCTTTGAGGTATCATAGTATCAAATGTAAAAAAGATAAAAATAGATATTCTATTACTGTACCAAATACACAATATAGAATATTAATGTCTGTAAAAGATAATATAGCATATTTTAAAAGTTTATTAAATCATAATGAATATGATAGAATAAATAAAAATTGTTAGTTCTACTACAACCTTATTTTATATCAAAACTAGAAATTAACTAATTCAAAAAAGTTCACTAAGTCAAATTTTCGCTTGTTTTTTCTTTACATACACCATAACCTATAATATGCTTTAAAGTGCCGTATAATGGGCTTTAAATGGCTTTTAAATAGTGTTTAAAATTTTACATATACCTATAAGTTTTATACAAAGTGTAAAAGTTTTGTTGATTGAGTGTCAAATAATGTAAAGGGCAAAGTAGGGCAGGAGTTGAACCTGCAATAGTAGGTAATTTTTTACCGTTTCACCTGATAAACGGTATAGTTTTACCCTTTTGTTACCACATTCCTACATCATACTTTGCCTATAAAAGTATATCAAATCTTTTGACATTCTTTACACTATTTTACACTTTTTAATATTTTTCTCACATTGGTTACAGTTGTATTATATTTATATGCTAATTGAGAATAGTTATATCCATTGAACTCTTTTATTATTTTCTCTTTATAGTTGGGTGATTTTTTGGGAATGTATATCTCTATGCCACCATAGGAATTATACATATCTTCAAGAGTAGCACCGTTTTTAATATCTTCAAAAATATATTCTATCACTTTATAATTACCTTTTTAATATTTGATATATCTAATATTATATCACACCTAAACTATTAGCTAAGGTGGAATATTTGATTATGGTTCTAAGTTCTTTTTTATTATTAATTCTCTTTAGATATATAGAGCAGATAATAATATTTAGTATCAAGTTTAAACAGTAAAAATAGAACCTAACTATTAGCTAAGGTGGAGCATTTGATTATAGTTCTAAGTTCTTTTTTATTATTAATTCTCTTTGAATATATAGAGCATATAATATAATATTTAGTATCAAGTAGAGAGTAGTAAAAATACTACAACTAAGCAAATGATAAAAGAGGGTATAGAATAGGATATATCAAAAATCTTAAAAGTGCCTCTATATCGTGGGGTGTAGAGAGTAGTTTATTGGTGTGAAAAAAGGTCGGAATTACAATCTATATCAACCTTGAAAAAGGTCGGATTTGGTAGATTGTAAAAATGTCGGAGTTTAAAAAAGCTAAATAACCGTAAAATACAAATCTAAAATTTCAGCGTTATCTTTTATAAAAGAACAATGCTCTATAAAAATAAAATCACTTTGAGGAATTATTTTATTAAAATGTGCATCGTCATTAACCTTGATAATACTTCTTATAAAAAGTCCTTGCTCTTTTTTAGCTATTTTAGAATTAGATATATTTTGAATAATATATATTTTATTAGTATTATAAAATATATCTTTTAAATCTCTTATATTAGTAAAAAACTCTTTATATATTTGGTTTTTTGTTTTATTTGAGGCATTTATTATTTGATAATTTTTCCCTATCTCATTTAAATAATGTGTAATTATATCTGTTTGAAATTCTAATCTTCTTTGAGTTAGAGCAGGTAAAAAAGCCACTTGCCTAGTATGTAATCTTTTATTATCTTGCAATATCTCCGTTATCCTTTGTTCTAAAAAACAAATATAATCACACGAACTATCAATATCATTTTCATACATATCACCAACACCACTTATAAGCCAATTCAAATTAATATCAAACTCTTTTTTTAATAAATTTGATAATTCACCATTAATATTTTTACCTTTTAAAAGAGTAGCATAATTACTATTTTGCATATTTAATAAGTTTGCAAAACTCTTTTTATTAAGTTTTTTATCTTCTCTTATCTCTTCAACTCTACTATAAAAATCTATCATTTGTCTTAATCCTTTATAAAAAGTTATCTACTTTTAAGTTTAAATAGTTTATCATTCTAAAGTTATAAGTTATTAATGCTAACTATTAAGGGTTAATAACTTTATTATACATATTATACCAAAAAACAACAAAAAGGGGTAAAAATGAGTAACTATGAGCAGTTAGTTAAGGATTTAAAAAAGACTTACGGTAAAAGCACTATAAACTTATCAGAGTTGGCTAATGAGTTAGGGCAAAGCATAGCCACGATTAGAAGAGGTATTAAAAACGGTAAAGGTATTCCAAAGTATCGCCGTGTAGGTGGTGGAGTAACTAGACAAGCCGTGGTATTTCCTATTCTTGAAGTTGCTAGGTTTTTATCACAAACAGAAGAGGTTTATTAATGAGAGCTACGATTGGAGAGTTACAAGCATTGCATACTATTGGGCTAGATGAGTTGTTGAAAAATGATGAGTTGGTATCAATAGCACCAATACGAGGTTATGTGATAGAAGAGTTTAAGAGTGATATTATAAGAGATATACCAAATATTGATATTGATGAGTATATGGAGAAGCTAGAGAGAGATTATCAAATATTTCATAGTTTAAAGTTTAATATTATTGATAGAGTTTATAGTTGGAATGAAGACAGGGGCTTATTAAATGGTGGATATAACAAGAGTTTAGAGGCTAGTTTTATAGCAGAAGAGCTAAGCGAATTATTGAGAAATGATGAGAGCATAGAAGAGGTAGATAGTCATATTGATAGTATTATATTTCAATTAGGAGCATTGAGTAAAATATTAAAATCACCTCACCGAGTGAAAAGAGCTTTTGAAATTGTATTGAGTGCAAACGAACAAAAGAGCAGTCAAAAAGATATTAACGGTAAAATTATCAAAGATAAATCAAACTTTATAGAGCCACAAGAGGCACTAAAAGAGTTATTAGAAGAGGTGGTATAGTGGAATTAGAGGTTATTGATATTCACGATGAACTATTTAACTTGATTAATCAACTTGATTATATACTTGTGGCACACCATAATTATATTATGGAATTAGCAGATAATAACAGCGAACAAATGCAAAATGAGTTAAGTGGTTTTTATAATTTACAAGTACGATTATTAAAGGATTTTAGAGCCTATTTATTAGCATTAGACCCTCATATAGATATACTATCTTCATTGAGAGTGGAGAATAACTGATAAATGTCAGCTACTAAAACTATTATAGATATACCGTTAGATATGGCTTCTAATGTCAATAATGGGTTAATGTATAAACAGATAGGTATTGATACAATTCATATAGTAGCAAGATATACAACAGTACAAAAGATGATAGATAAACAAGGGCTAACAATAGATAAAGCCAAAAAAAATACACCTTATTCAAGAGTAATAAATAAAGCTCTAAGAGAGGTTAAGAGTGATGAGAAGAGAAGATATAAAAAAGATGAGTTTAGACCAACTGTTGAAGTAGTACAGATGAGCAAGGGCAAAATATTATCTAATTATATGATGATAGTGAGATATACACCTCTTTTGATGGATTATGCAAGAGAGCAAAAAAAGGCAAAAGGTGAGTATTGTATGGTGATTTTTAGTGGGCTACATCAACCTACCAAAGATACAAAAAGCCAATCAATCAAGATAATAAGTAAGTTTTTAAAAAGAAAAACTTTTAAAATGATTAGTTTAGATATAGCTATTGATACGATAGATAATCAGGTGATAAACTATAAATCAAAAGATAGATTTCAAGAGAGATTAAAGCCATATTCAAACAATGGTGTAATTTCAAATGGTAGTAGTCTATATATTAATAATATATCAGATAATAGAGTAAGTAGAGTTATATACTATGATAAATATAAGAAGCAAATGCAACAAGGTCAAGAGTTGGATAGTAGTCTATTAGGTTGGAATAGACTTGAACTAACTTTTAGTAGTAGCATTAGAAGTAGTGTAAGCTTTATAGAGTATGTGGAGAGTATGGGGCTTATTGATGATTTGGCACGATTACAAGAGTTAGCAGGTAAATTAAATATAGAACCTAGCACATCATATTTAAACTACCAAATTAATTCTATTATGGATAATAGATATATTAATAATAATATGAGTAAGAAGAGGTTTAATAGTTTTGAAGTGATTAAGAGGTTTATCCAAAAGGATTTTAGAAATTATGCTTTATTTTAAAAGCATTTAGAAGAGATAAATAGTTGAAGCTATATCTCTCCTATTAACCTACGAGGTCAATGAAATGATACAAAAAAAAACATTAGATACAGATTACAACATAAGAGAGCAAATGAACAAAGATAACTCAATGAATGAGATTGAGGTAAGTCGTGGCATAGGGTCTTATTTCCCTATCTTTATATCATTAGGAATAACTTTATACGGTATGTATTTATTTATATCTACAATCACAAAAAATGAGAATATTATATATGGTACATTAGGATTTATGGCTATATTGATACTATTTATAGAGGCTCATAGAACTGATTTACTAAAAGACTTTTTATCTAGCAAACTTACCAGGGAAATACACACTGATTTTAAAATATCAAATTTTGCTCTATTTATGAGTGGTGTTATTACTGCTTTGTTTATTAGTCTTGACCTATGGGGTGCATTACAATCAAGTGATAAGATTGAAAGATTATTGGTTGTTGGTATAGTAGAGAATTCCAAAGAGTATCAGATACTAGATAATAAAGCTAAGTCAGGAGCAGAAGCTAATAAAATATATTCTGATAGATTAAATTTATACAATCAAGCTAAACAATCGCATTATAAGAGTTGTAATGATAGTTGGCAAATAAGAAGATATAGAACCAAAAATACAGAATGTAAGAATAGCTTCAAACAGATACCACCAAAACAGAGCAGTATCAAAGTAGGCGATACAGTATCATCTGATGATTATGAAAGATTAAGCTCTAAAGCTAAAGAAACTATACAAGGATATAGAGATATTTTCTTTTATGTGTTTTTTGGTTTCAGCTTGTTACTTAATTATTTTGCAGTATCAACTCTTGTAAATCAATATAGAAACAAACTAAGAGAGCTATCAGATGAAGCGACTAAAAGTGAGCTATTAAATAGATATGAGATACTAGAGAATGAGAAGCTTAATAAACTAAAAGAGAGTACAAAAATACAACATATCAAGACTAATGAAAAGAATGTAATTGATGTTGCGATGGAGGGTCTAACCTATGATATATTACTAGCGAAAAGTTATAAATCTTTGGAGGGTATGAAGAGAGTACCAATAGCTATATCTAATAATCAATCTATCAATCAAGGTAATAGAGGTGGCTTTATGGATTTAGGTAAAACCGTAAATACTAAACAGTATATACCGAATGAAGAGACTATCGGTAATACCGAACGGTATATACCGAATGGTAACAATACAATTGATTACTCTTTGTTTGATATACAAGAGCAGGAGCTTATTAGCTTATTGTTTGATAACGGTAATATACCGATTGGTGGTCAATTAGTAAAAAGGGATATTATATTAGATATAGTTGGTCATAATAAACCTAATGCTAACAGGCTAAGAGACCTATATTCAAAGTTAATGGAACTAGATTATATATATAAAAAAGTTGCTTATTTTTCAAAGGCAACGATATAAAAAAATTTATATTAAAAAGTGTATTGTGTGGTATAGTTTTATTTATTGGAGTTGTTGCAGATACTAAGCTAGATATGTCTAGCCCTAATGGGTTTTGTAAATCTGTTACCAAAGATGATGTAGAGCTTAAGAAGTGCATTAAACAATATAGTAAATCTTGCTATTGTGATAATGATATTTTAATAGTTAAAGAGATAATTAGATTAGCAGAAGATTTTAAAAAAATATCACTTAAACAATTATATTAAATATACTATAGGTATTGTCAATCCTGAACGGACAAAGTTGAAATTTAAATAAAATCAGTATAATATCAATCACTACATATAAAAGCTATAAGATTTTTTCTTATGGCTAATCAAAAAACAATCATATAAAATATTTTAAATTTACTCAAAAATAGCCAAAAATAGGTATTTGGTTACATATAGGTTACACTTTTGTTAAATATGCTAACCTTAAAGTATGCCTTTTGATACGGTATAGTAGGGTTAAAATAGGTATTTAATATTTATATTGGTGGAGATGAGGGGAATTGAACCCCTGTCCTAAAATAGATAGAACTATGACTCTACATGCTTAGATGATGTTGTTAAATTTAATCTTGCTTTGTACTACACCCAAAACTTTACAAGACGAGTCTAAAGATTCATTTAAAAGCTAGACAACAATTAAATATAGTCATCAGATGTGATACCTCAAGTGCAAAGCACCTCCAACTTAATGAAATCTAGTTAAGATGACACTCCCTAGCGAGGCAGTCCTCCGACGAATCGGGGTTAAAACTTACGCTACTGCGTAAGCTGGACGGTAATCTGTATTGTTTGCGTTTAAATGCGTTGAGCCGTATAACGGAATTGCTCAGTCCGACATGCACATAGCCCCGACTACTCCAGTCGAAACCAAGTCATCCCCAAATGATTGAAGATACATATTATATCATTAAAAATCATATAAGTCAAGGTAATAGTTTTGGTTGTCCTTTTCCAAGGTAAAATCCTTGTGCATAATCTACACCTATACCTTTAACAATATCAAGTATCTCTTTGGAATGGACATACTCTGCTACTGTTTTTATATTTAGTTTTTTGGCAAATATCACGATAGTTTCTACTATGATTTTGGAGTTTATATCATTATTTATATTTTTGATAAGTGAACCATCAATTTTTAGAATATCTGCTTTGATTTTGGCAAGATATTCAAAATTTGCAAATCCACTTCCAAAATCATCTATGGCTATTTTTACTCCTAATGACCTTACTCTATTGATAAAATGTATAATTTCTCTTGATTCTACAATCTCTATAGTCTCTAATATCTCAATAGTAAGTTGATTATATAGGTTATACTCTTTGAGTTTAACACATAAAAAATCATTTATATCTTGGTTTATAATATCATCTATTGTCATATTTATAGAAAATCTTATTCCATTATTTGCAAATTTTTTAAAGGTGGTATCTATTACCATTTTTACAAAACTATTAGATAGATAAATATGAGGTAGTATTGGTAAAAATTTATCTGGTGTTAATATCTCGTTATCTGATATTTTAAATCTTGCTAGTGATTCATAATTATATACTTTATTAGCTTTGATATCATATATTGGTTGATAGTACATAAGTAATCTATTATTGATAATAGCCTCTCTTACAAGTAGGGCTAATTGGGTTGTATCTTTGATTTTTTGTCTATTATCTTGTGCAATATCTTCATAATAGATATATGGTTTATGTGCAAGTCTAGCATTATTTACAGATATTTCAGCATATCGTATAGATACTCCATCACCCTCTATTTTGGATATACCCATAGTTACTGTATATGGAATTAATATTTTTTTATATTTAAATACCATCATTGTAAGTCTTTTACTTATTGTATCAATAAATTCTCTTATATTGATATTATCATCTACTGTAATTACAGCAAATTCATCAGCAGGTAGTTTATATAAGATACCAATATCTTTTATTACAGATTGTAGATATTTTTTGAGATTTAGAATGAGTATATCACCTGCTTCAAAGCCATAAAAATAGTTTACTTTGGAAAATCTATCAACATCAAAGAGTATTAGGTATCTATCTTTATGGTGTTTTACTTTGTCAAAAAGTCTTAGTCTATTGGGTAGGTTTGTACTCTCATCATAATATACTTTACGGTATATATCATTTTTTTGCTCCTCTATTTTTTGATATTGGAATTGTGAAAACTCTTCTAAATCACTACTTATAGCGTTGGCTAGATTTACAAGGGCTTTAAATGTGGAGTTTTTACTATTTACTATATTACTATGGATATTATTATCTATTTTTATCTTTTTTAGTGGTTTTTCTGATAATGCTAAATATCTATTTGATTGATTTAGTAGAGATTTATTATAAAACTCTCCAAATGTAAAAAATCCAGTTGTTGGGGCAATTTTTTCTAATGCTAATAATTCAATACCAATATCATCTTGTAAGTAGTATTTTCTTGCGATACAAGAGTATATAAAAATAGATTCAATATTAGAGTATGGTAGTATATTTTTATAATTATTACTATTTTTTAGAATTGTATCAATATCTCCAATGGCAAACTGAACAATCTCACCCTCTTTGACATTTCCTGCAAAGCTTAGAGATTTATCGCTATGTTTTTTCATTACAGCCCTACATATAATATCATTGCCTCTTGTTATAATAAGAGGGAACTGCATTCCTGTATTTGGTAAGCTAGTAGCTACTTTATCGCCTAAATATTTAGAATAAAAATCCAAAGCACTCATATTATCTATAGTATATACACGATTATTAATGGATTTAGTAACTATTTTTGGGCGACCTATTGGTATCCAATCTAGTGCGTAATTATCTATAATATTAAGATTTGGATTTGATAAAGCTACGGCAACTATTTTATTAGAAGAGATTATGGAGTTATTAAATATAAATGTATTAACAAACTTTTCATCTCTTGAGGCTAATCCACCTGCTATAATACTATTTTTTAATATAGAGTTTATTCCATCTAATAGTAGTTCTCCGTTGGTATTGAGTCCATCTCCAAATGCTATTATTAGTTTAGGATTAAAATCATTAAAATACTCTCCGATATTTACACCTGTAGTATATTCATCTCTATTATGTTCTGCAGTGTATGATAGAAGTTGTGTATCATCAAAATATGAGAAGTTGATAGTAGTATAAGGGTTATTTATCACTTTTGCATTCGCAATAGAACCATTAGTAGTAGAACCAATAATATGCGCTTTTATAAAATATTTTTTTAACTCTTTTTGAAGAGATGAAATATACGATTTAGATGGGTTTCCTACAAAAACTTGTATTAAAAGCTTTTGGCAATCTTTTATACTGTTTTTTTTTATAGTATCTTGTAAATCTATAGGATTTTTTATTTTAAAGTTAAATGATTTCATATTATATAGTTTAAATAACCCTTCTATTTATATTTGGATTGAGATTTGTTAATATCTCATAACTAATCGTATTACAATATTTTGCTACTTTTTGTGCATTGTCTAAAATACAAAGTTCATCTTTTTGTGAATTTATAGATATAAAATCCATAGATACTCTGCCAATTATTTTTATATTTTTATATAGATATATATCTTTGGTATCTCGTAACCAACCATCACCATAACCTATATCATAGGTAGATATTACTCCACTATAATTACCATCTCCACCATAACCAACTCTACTATTACTACTTAAATATCTAGTAGTAGTCTTTGTTGCATATAGAGAAAGAATAGGTTTTAATTTAATGGGAGTAAATATTGTAGCTAATTCATTATAACCATAAACACCTATACCTACTCGTATAATATCATATTTAGAGTGCTTATTTCTTAAAATAGCACTAGAGTTATATAAGTGGGTTCTAATATTATCAAATTCTCTAAACTTCTCTAATACTATATCAAAATTTTTCTCTTGCCAAAATAGCTCACTAGATAACTCATCACTACTTCTAGTATGACTCATTATACCCACTAAATTAAGATTTTTATCTTTTATTATCTCAATAGCTTTATTAATTTGAGCCATATCTATACCATTTCTATGCATTCCTGTATCCACTTTGAGTTCTATTTTTGCTCTATTATTAACTCTCTCTAATGCCTCCATACTATTAATTGCAAAATAAAATTTATCATCTTCAATAGGTTTATCATTTAATATTAAAATAGTTTCAAAATAGTTTTTTATTAAATTAGCTTCATAGATAGACTTTACTACACAATGTTTTATTCCATACTCTTGTGATAACTTTGCAATAATCTCTAATCCATGCCCATAAGCATTATCTTTTAGAACTATTGCTATTTTATCTAATGATACTAATTTGTTTATCTGTTGTAGATTATAATGAAAATCATCTCTACTTATTGTAATATATGCCATAAAGATATTATACTAAAAGATTAGTAAAAAAGGGATATTTTAAGATGATTTGCTATATAATACTTGATATTTTGGATTATAAATATCAAATTTATATTTTCCAAATCTCTAAATAAAAAGTTAAAATAATGAAAAAGAACAGTAAAGCCTTTACACTACTAGAGGTATTAATATCAATAGCTTTATTAGGATTTGTAATGGCTGTACTATATAAGAGTCTTGATATGGTACGATACTCAAACCAACATCTCTACTCTTACCTACAAAAAAGTACCAAATCAATCAAAGGTATCAATACCATATATCTTGATATTCTCAAATCAGATGGAAATCTCACTATTAACCAAGATGATTTTAGTAGGTTATGTATAGAAGATACAAGAAACTCATTATATAATCTTCCATCTGCCAAAGTATGTTATCTAGTACTCAAAGATAAAAATAGACTTCTTAGAGTAGAGGGAAATGATTATAAACTACCCAAAACCACAGATGATAGAGTAGAGATTGATGAGATAATGCAAGACCTTACTCTATTTAATATCCAAAGAAACAAAGATAAAATATTAGTAATGATAGATACTAAAAGTTCTCAACCAATATCATTTATGATTCAAGGAATAATCAAGCCAAAACCACTTAAAAAACCAAAGAAAAATATTAAAAAAAGAGATAAAATAACTACTAGAAAACAACCGACTAAAAAAAATCTTGAAGATGATAGTAAAAAAGGTATGTTTTAAATATTTAGAAATAACTAATATAGTAATAAGCATAAAATAGTTAAAATAAAATTAAAGATATATATATATAGTTGCAAAAAAGTAATACGAGGATAAACAATGAGTAAAATATATAAAGTCAGTTTAATAGCACTTCTATTTTTGGTAAGTTGTGATAATAATCCATACTACTCTGAAATACAAAAGAGTGATATAGATGGTATGGGACAAACTTATCTATATGTAGATACTTATCCTGTATCAAATATTGATTATGAGTGTGGGTATTTAGATATGGCAAAGAGTGGAGAGAATGGGGAGTTTATTTATGAGTTAGGCAGTAGTTGTAGATTTTATTTAAATGATAAAGAGCTTTTTAGTATTGATGGTAGCTCTCTTAAAGATGGTACAATCCATACAATTACAAATCAGAGTATCATAGATAAATTATATGAATCTGATAAAAATCTAAATCCAAATAAAATAGTTATATAAAGGAGTATAAAATGAAAAAAGTTAAATTATTATCAATAGCACTATTATCAATATCTATGATAGGTTGTGGAAGTTTAAGTGATAGTGAGGTAAATGCAGAGGATTTAGGAGTAGGATACTATGTGGATAGTTCTGTTGAGGGTGTAGAGTATGATTGTGGTGATGCACCCAAAGGTACAACAGATAGCAGTGGTAAATTTACTTTTGAGAAAGGTGAGAGTTGTGAATTCTCTGTAGGTGGAAAGCTTTTGAGAGAGGTTTCATCTTCGGCTTTAATTGATGGAATAACTTTAGTTGAACGAAATGATAGAAATATACAGTTTCTTCAAACTCTTGATAATGATGGAGATGCTAGTAACGGTATCAAAATATTATCAGGTGTAGCAGATTATTTAGAAAAACAAGATATGGTAGAGAGTATATTACCATCATTTTTTACAGACCTTTTTACAGTAAATAAAGCTACAATGGCTACTCTATCTACAGCATTAGAACTTATTAGTGGATATGATGGTAATTCAGTAGATTTAGATGAAGCAAAAGTCCATGTAGAAGATACAATAGCTAAATTAGAAGCTAATAATATCAAGTATAAAGAACTATTCTAATGTCAATCAAAAAATTTTTAGAAGATACAATAGCAGAAGATATTGGAAGAGGTGATTTATTTGCTAGAGTATCCACACCAACTAATACTAAAGCCAAGATAGTTGCCAAAAGTGATGGAGTATTAGCAGGAGTTAAGTATATTAATGAGCTTGTTAATATGTATGATATTAATTTCAAATGGTACTTTAATGATGGTGATAAATTTGTAGTTGGAGATAAATTAGTTGATATTATATCTGATAATATCACAGTTTTATCATTAGAACGAAGTATATTAAATATTATCCATCACGCATCATCTATAGCTACTCTTACGGCTAAATTTGTAGATGCTATTAGTGATAGTGATGTAAAACTATTAGATACAAGAAAAACAAGACCACTACTTAGAGAACTTGAAAAGTATAGCGTAAGATGTGGAGGAGGGATAAATCACCGTTTTGGACTAGATGATTCATTAATGCTCAAAGATACACATCTCAAAACTATTAAAAATTTAGATAAATTTATAGCTAAAGCTAGAAAAAAGATACCATTTACATCTAAAATTGAGATAGAGTGTGAAAATATAGATATGGTAAAAGAGGCTTGTAGAGTAGGTGCTGATATTATTATGTGTGATAATATGAATATAAAAGAGATTAAAAAAGTAGTAAAATTTAGAGATAAAAAGTATCCACATATTCTATTAGAAGCAAGTGGAAATGTAACTTTAGATACTATTAGAGATATTGCCAAAACGGGTATAGATGCTATAAGTACAGGTAGTACAATACATCAATCTAATTGGATAGATTTATCTATGAAAGTTCTATAATAATGATAAAAAAGTTTAAAAAATTAATAGATAATTATAAATATATTACAATTATCACACATATCAATCCTGATGCTGATACCATTGGTACAGGATTGGGTATTTATCATATTCTTAAAAATCTTGGTAAAAATGTAGAGATAGTAAATTTTTCATATCAATTTAGTAATAGTGTTAAGTTTTTAAGAGGATTTGATAAGATTAAAAATAGGATTGATTATAAGGATTCTATTATTATTGCTTGTGATTGTGGTGATATTGGAAGGATTGGATTTGATATTAGTGGTAGAGATATAATTAATATTGACCATCATTATGGAAATAGCAATTTTGGAATTTTAAATATCATTGATGATAAAGCAGTATCAGCTTCACAAGTAGCATATCAGTTTCTAAAAGATGATTTCAAGATTGATAGAGTAGTAGCAGAGTGTTTTTATACAGCGTTAGTTAGTGATACTCAAAGCTTTAGGACTAATAATTTAAGTGATGAAACTTTTAAAATAGCTAGTGAGCTTATAACTAAAGGTGCTAATCCATCAAAAGTGGCTCAAAACCTTACACAAAAAAACTCTCTTGCATCTATTAGGCTTTTGGCAAAGGCATTAGATAAGTTTACTCTATATCTTGATGGAGAGGTTGGGGTAATAGTTGTAGATATGGATATGATGAGTAGTTGTGGTGCAACGATAAGCGATACAGATGCTTTAGCACCATATACATACTCATTAGCTACAACAGAGATTGGAGTATTGATTATAAAGCTTGAGGATAAAATCAAAGTATCATTAAGAGCTAAAAACCGACATCTTGATATGAGTACTATTGCATCATCTTTTGGTGGTGGTGGGCATAGAAGTGCATCAGGATTTAGAGTAGATATAAATTATATAGATTTGATTGAGATTATTATAGAAAAAATAAAAATAGTATTGGAAGAGTATGCAAGTAAATAGAAATAAAAATATGTTTGGTAAAAAAAAGAGTAGTGGTATGGGTAAATTTATATTTATTTTGATAATTTTTGCAGGGTTATCAGGATATATATATACATCAGATAAGTTTGAAAGAATAGAACCTACAATAACTCTACATAATAGTGGTTATTGGAGTAAAAAAGCAAATATTGAGATAGATATATCAGATAATTATCTACTTAAAAATTATCAAGTGATAGTTGAAGATGGGGCAAATAGATTTGAATTAGCAAAAGAGGAATTTATTAATGATGTAAGAGAGAAAAAAATATATATTAAATATCCATCTAAGCTTCCTATTAGCAAAAATATTAAAAAGTTAAAAATTACTATTATAGTCAATGATAAGAGTTTATGGAATATGGGAATAGGAAATAATACTACAAAATCAATAATTTTAAAAATTGACCATACTAAACCCAAAATAAAAATTATATCACACTCATATAGTATTAGAAAAGGTGGGAGTGCTTTAGTAATTTTTGAAGCAACTGATGAGTCAATTGATGAAATATATATTGATACCAAAAAACATAAATTCAAAGCCCAACCATATTATAAAAAAGGGTATTATGCTTCATTAATAGCTTGGGAGTTTAATCAAGATAAATTTGTAGCCTCTATTGTGGTCAAAGATAAAGCAGGGAATACAAGAGAACGAAAGATACCAATATATCTCAAAGATAAAGAGTATAAAGTATCATATATTCAAGCTAAAGATAAATTTATAGATGGCAAAATTTCTGATCTTATTACAACTGATAGTAAATATGATGATATTACAGATAGATTAGAGAAGCTTAAAGCTATTAATGAAGATATGAGAATTAATAATGAAAATCTTATTCATAAGCTTGGTAAAGGTCTATCTCAAAATCTATTTAAGAGATGGAGAATTAAGAAGTTCCACCCTCTAAGTCGTGCAGCAGTTGTTGCTACATTTGGAGATGAGAGACACTACTATTATGAAAATAGAGATAATGAAATATCTCAATCATATCATGTAGGATTGGATTTGGCAAGTACTGCTATGGCACCAATAGTATCATCTAATGCAGGATTAGTTGTTTTTGCTGATGAGAATGGAATATATGGTAATATGCCAATGATAGACCATGGAATGGGATTATATAGTATATATGGACACTGTTCATCACTATTAGTAAGCCAAGGAGATATTATCAAAGCAGGTACTAAAATAGCTCAAACTGGTAAAAGTGGATTAGCACTAGGCGACCATTTACATTTTGGAATATTAGTCCAAGGTGTTGAGGTAAGAATTGCTGAATGGATGGATAGTAAGTGGATTAAAACAAATATAGATAATATATTTAAAGAGGCTAGTGAGAGAATAGGAAAATGAGATGTCTTCAAATTTAATATTAGCATCATCAGTTGTATTTGTATTGATGATTATTTTACCTGTTGTATTTCATCTTACACGATATTTGGGTGCAACTAGTGATAATATTCGCAAACAAGAACCTTATGAGTGTGGAGTTAGGACTACTCATAAAGACCCTTATGATACTTTTAATATTAAGTTTTATATTCTAGGTATTATATTTTTACTATTTGATGTAGAAGTCTTATTTTTATTTCCTTGGGCTATTAATTTACGAGAGTTAGGATTTTTTGGACTGATTGAGATGTTTGTTTTTATGGGACTGCTAATTTCAGGACTTATTTATGTATATAAATCAGGAGTACTTAAATGGACTTAAGTGAAAATATTTTAGGTGATGCTATTGTTACTACTACACTTGAAGCAGTAGTTGATTGGGGGAGACAATCCTCTCTTTGGCCTTTTGTTTTTGGGACGGCTTGTTGTGCTATTGAGTTTATGGCAACGGCTGCTAGTAGATATGATATATCAAGATTTGGAGCAGAAGTTCTTAGATTTTCTCCTCGCCATGCTGATTTACTACTTGTTGCAGGGACAGTAAGCTATAAACAAGCCCCTATCCTAAAACAAATCTATGACCAGATGCCAGAGCCTAAATGGGTGATAAGTATGGGGGCATGTGCTAGTAGTGGGGGATTTTATGATAATTATACTACACTTCAAGGAATAGATGAGATAATCCCCGTAGATGTATATATTTCAGGTTGTCCTCCTCGTCCTGAAGCTATGATAGATGCTGTACTCAAAATCCAAAAACAACTCCACAAAGAACCATCTCTTAAACTACAAGAACATAAAGGGTTTAAAGGTAGATTTGATTAAATATAATTTAATTTGTTATATTTATTATAAATTTCAGTTTTTATTATAAATAATAACTATATACTATTAAATTATAAAAAAAAGGGTGGTATATGGTATTTCAAAAGAAGATTATATTAGTTGTCTTATCCATATTTTTTCTATCTAGTTGTGGTGATAGTAATAATGTAGATAGTAAATATTTGGTTAGTTCTCAACTTTTAGTAGATATAAATTCATCAACAATGAATACTACATTTGGTTATAAGGCTTATAAAATAATCTATAATACACAATTTAAGGGTATGACACAAGAGGCATCAGGACTTTTAGTACTACCAACTGGTTATGAAAATATAGATGATTTCTCAATCTCTATGGTTTGTGATGCAAGAGGTACAATTTTTGCTAATAGCCAGACACCAACACTTAATTTTATGCCACAAGTTAATCCTATTGGTTCAGGATTTAGTGCCGTAGCAGGGTTTGCTACACTTCAACCTGATTTTCTAGGATTTGGTATTAGTGATGATAAAACTCATCCATACTTATTAAAAGACTCTCTAGCACAGCGTTCAATTGATATGATAAAAGCTGTGATTGAGTTTGCACAAGAGAACTCAATTCCTATAAATGGACAACTATTTTTATCAGGATATAGTGAGGGTGGATATGCAACAATGGCTACTATCAAAAAGATAGAAGAGTGTTATAGTGATACTCTAAGTGTTGTAGCATCTGCACCAATGGCAGGACCTTATAATTTGGAGATGATGACAAAATCAGTATTAGCAAGTGATGTCTTGCTATACTCTCCATTTATAGGATTTACTGTTTTTGCTTATTCTAACTCGTATGATGATATAGATTTAAATACTATTATTAATGAACCTTATGCTTCTAGTTTTGCATCTTTGTTTGATGGGAGTAAATTAGGAGATGAGATATATGTAAGTCTTACTAATTATACACAAGAGTTATTTACACAAAATATTATTACTAATTATGAGGGGAGTTCATTTCAAAAAGCTATTATAGAAAATAGTATTAGTGATTGGAAACCTATTAATAAAATGAGATTATATAATTGCGATCAAGACCCTGTTGTACCACTAATTTTTGCACAAGATGCTTATAATAATTTTAAATCTAATGGTTCAACAAATGTAGAACTTATCACTTTAGAGGGTAGTAACCATAGTGAGTGTGCTACAACTGCTTATCCACAAGTTATGGCTTGGTTTGATAAATTAAGAAAAGGAGAGTAGTTTTGAAACATATTTTAACACTAAGTATAGCAACGGCAAGTTTAATAGCAGGAGGATATAAAATCCCTGAACAATCACTAAACTCAATGGCATTAGGTGGGGCAAGTGTAGCTTATAGCGTTGGTGCTGATAGTGCATACTTTAACCCTGCTAATATGAGTTTTATGAAAAATTCAAACTTTATAGAGAGTGGTATCACCCTAGCACATCTTCCTGCTAATGAATTTAGTGGATTTCAAGCATTATCTCCTACTACTATTTTGGCATCTACCAACTCCTCTGAGGTAGAAAATATCCCTATTCCATTTTTTCATTTTGTATCAAAAGAGTATGATGATTTTAGATTTGGGCTTAGTCTAACAGTCCCTGGGGGGCTTACTAAGAGATGGGATAATGGAGTCCAAAAACTTTTTGCACAAGAGTTTGGACTTAAAATTGTAGAACTTAATCCATCTTTCTCATATAAAGTAAATGATAAATTTAGTATTGGTGCAGGTGTTAGATTAGTTTATAGTGAGGGGATAGTCAAGAGTGATGGATTTGCAATAGGTAAGTCAATTGCTAGAGATATGGAGGGTGATACAGTGGAGTTTGGATATAACCTAGCACTCTCTTATCGTCCTTTAGATGACCTTAATATTGCTCTTACATATCGTTCTAATATAGATTTAAAAGAGGAGGGTTTAGCTAAATTATCACTAAGTAATCTATCTTCTACTCATAACTCATCTGTAACCATACCTCTTCCTGCATCTCTAAATTTAGCTATTAGTAAAGCTTTAAATGAGAACTTTGTAATAGAGTTTAACTATGAAAAAACATTTTGGTCTGAATATAAAAATTTAGATTTTGTATATGATACACCAATATTTGCTATGCTTAAATCACCATTTGATGACCCTAAAGCCAAAAATTGGAGAGATACAAATACATATAGAGTAGGAGTATCATGGCAAGTAACAAGTGATATTACTCTTATGGGTGCTTATGCTTATGATGAGACCCCTGTGCCTGTTGCAAATCTTAGCTATGAGTTACCAGATAGTGATGCTCATATTTTTAGTGGTGGTATAAGAGTCAAATATAGTGATAAATTATCTTATGGGTTTGCTATTCTTTATGATAAAAAAGATAGCATCACTCTTAATGCAGGTGAAAATACAAATGGTATTATAGGAGAGTTTAATGATGGTGGCACAATATTAACTACGATTGGTGTATCGTATGAGTTCTAAGTATCAATATAATGATTTCTATTCATTGATATTACATCAAGGTAAAACGATACCAAATGATATAGCTTTAATTTTGGATTCTAAAAAAATTAAATATATAGAGTTATTAGAACAAATAGATGCAATGGCAGGTTATTTAGAATCTATTGGAATTTCACAAGGAGATAGAGTCTCTCTATTTCTTAGAAATTCAATAGAGTTTATAGTATCTATTTTTGCAATTAATAAAATAGGTGCTATATCTGTACCTATAAATACATTTTTAAAAGCATCAGAATTAGAGTATATAATCATTAATTGTGATTGTAAAATTTTAATAGCATCTAGTATTTATGAAGATACCATTGATAAAATACCAACAAAAGATGATATTTTAAACTTTATAATATGGGAGGGGAAAGTAGAACTAAGTGATGAAAGAAATTGCTCATTTGATATTACTTTGAATAAAAAGTTATCTACATTCCATATAGAACAGAGTTTAGATGATATATTTACAATCTTATATACATCAGGTACAACAGGTAAGCCAAAAGGTGCAATGTTATCTAATAAAAATATATTCTCTAATATAATATCAGGTGTAGAGAGATTAGAAATTACAAATAGAGATAGAAGCATACTATTTTTACCAATGTTTCACTCTTTTACATTTACAATTGGACTACTACTACCTATTTATAAAGGTGCTTCAAATGTAATTATCCAATCAATTAGACCATTTTCCAATATATTTAAACAAGCATTGATACATAAAGTAACTATTTTTATTAGTATTCCTGATATTTATAATGCTTTAGCAAAAACCAAATTACCTTGGTACTTTATGTGGTTTAACTCTATTAGAGTATTTATCTCAGGTGCATCACCTCTTCATGGCAAAATAATAAATGAACTTCAAAATAAATTTAAAAATATTCCACTTTTAGAGGGGTATGGTTTGAGTGAGGCTAGTCCTGCTATATCAATCAATCCACTTCAAAGACAAAAATTATCATCTGTAGGATTACCATTAGATAATTATAAAGTCAAGATTGTAGATGCAAAAAAAAATGAGTTACCATTAAAATCAATTGGAGAGGTAATTGTTTTTGGTGATAATGTAATGCAAGGTTACTGGAAAGACGAGAGTACAACAGAACTTACAATTATCAATGGTTGGCTTCTTACAGGTGATTTGGGATATATTGATGAAGATGGTTATCTATTTATTATTGATAGAAAAAAAGATATTATAATCTCTAAAGGAATTAATATCTACCCACGAGAAGTAGAAGATATGATAAATAGTTTTGATGGTGTTTTAGTATCTGCTTTGATTGGAGAGAAAAACAGAGAGTATGGAGAGATACCAATAGCTTATATAGAACTAGATGAGGGGGTCAAATCTATAGATAACTCTAAATTAAAAAAATATCTTAGAGAGAATTTAGCAGATTATAAACTACCCAAAAATATTCATATAATAGATAAAATTCCCAAAAATGCTATGGGTAAAATACTTAAAAGAGCATTAAAAGAGATATTAATATAAATTATCCTTTGTAACCAAAATGTTATTAAAAAATTGTATAATTTTGACAATAATAAATAAAAGGAAAGTATTATGAAGAGTTATCTTAAAATATCTTTGGGTGCTATTTTTGTCGTGTTAGTTGCACTCTATGTTAATGTATCATTTAGTAATATTAACAATATTGGTTTTTTAATTTTAGCCGCTATTTTTGGTGCATATATGGCTATGAATATTGGTGCAAATGATGTAGCAAATAATGTAGGACCTGCCGTTGGTTCTGGTGCATTGAGTATTGGAGGGGCAATTATTATTGCTGCTATTTTTGAATCTGCTGGAGCATTAATTGCAGGTGGTGATGTGGTGAAAACTATCAAAAAAGGTATAATTGACCCTACTATGTTTAGTGACCCTATGATATTTGTATATGCTATGAGTGGAGCTCTTCTCTCTGCTGCGTTGTGGCTAAATCTTGCTACTTGGCTCAAAGCACCAGTATCAACTACTCACTCTATTGTTGGTGGAGTTATGGGTGGTGGTATAGCTGCTGCTGGGTTTGCTATTGTATCATGGGCTACAATGGGAAAAATTGCAGCTTCATGGGTAATCTCTCCTCTACTTGGTGGATTGATAGCTGCTGGATTTTTATATCTTATTAAATCCAAAATTATATTTTCAGATAATAAACTAGAATCAGCTAAAAAGTTTGTACCTATATTAATAGCTATTATGGGTTGGGCATTCTCTACATATATTATTGTAAAAGGTATCAAGAAACTTATTAAAATAGAGTTCCCAATAGCATTATCTATTGGATTAGTTATTGCTATTGCCATTTATTTTATAGTTAAACCAATTATAAATAGACAAATTAAAGATTTGAGTGAAGATAGAAAAGATATAAATAAGTTATTTACAATGCCTCTTATCTTTGCAGCTATACTATTAAGCTTTGCTCATGGTGCAAATGATGTAGCAAATGCAGTTGGTCCATTGGCTGCTGTTTTTGATGCACTTTCAAGTATGCAAGTATCAGCAAAAGCCTCTATCCCAATTTGGGTAATGCTTGTTGGTGGTATTGGTATATCAATTGGACTAGCTCTATTTGGTCCAAGACTTATCAAAACAGTTGGTTCAGAAATCACAGAATTAGACCATGTAAGAGCATTTAGTATTATGATGGCTGCTTCTATTACAGTAGTTATTGCTTCTCAATTAGGACTTCCTGTATCATCTACTCATATTGCAGTTGGTGCTATATTTGGTGTTGGATTTTTGAGAGAGTGGATTGATAGTAAAGGCTCATCAGAAAAAGTATTGAAACTTAGAGCAGAAACAGATAAACATAAAAGTCTCAAAGAGGAGCTAAAATTACTTAAAGGTACACAAGAGTTTGAAACAAAATATAGATTAACACAAGAGATAAAAGAGCAAAAGAAATTGATAAAAAACCTTAAAGATAAAATTAAAGAAAATTATGTAAAAAGAGGAATGGTCAAAAAAATTATTTTAGCTTGGGTAATTACAGTACCAGTAGCAGCTACAATCTCTGCTACAATTTTCTTTATAATCCGTGGAGTAGCTAGTTAGTGAAAATTCGTATATATTATGAAGATACTGATGTAGGTGGTATCGTATATCATACCAACTATATCAAATATTGTGAAAGAGCAAGAAGTGAGCTATTTTTTGCAAATAACCTCTCACCTGTTATAGATGGTTGCCACTTTGCTGTGAAGTCTTTGACCTCTAACTTTATATCTATTGCCACCCTTGGTGATATAATTGAAGTTACAACTAAAGTAAAAGAGATTAAGGGTGCATCTATAATATTAGAACAAAATATTTACAAAGATAAGAATTTAATTTTTAATATGAGTATAACTCTAGTATTTTTATCTCCTAGCGAGGGCAAAATCAAAAAAATACCACAAGAAACCAAAGAGTTTTTTAAACAATTTTAATGGATTACCTATATCTATTTCTAAGTGCATTAATATCTGCTACCCTATTCCCATTAGGTAGCGAAGCACTTTTTATCTATGACATCACACAAAATTTCAATATCACAATATTATTAATAGTAGCAACAGTTGGAAACTCTTTGGGTTCAATTATCAACTACTATATGGGATATAAAGGTGAGGAGTATTTACTAGAAAAAAAGATGATAAATCTTGATAAAATAGAGAAATATAAAACCTATTTTGATAAATATGGAGTATATACACTACTATTTGCATGGCTTCCAATTATAGGAGACCCACTCACTATGATAGCAGGTGTATTAAAATATAATATCAAAATATTTATAGTTGTTGTTACAATATCTAAGTTTCTACGGTATCTATCTTTGATATTCTTAACTTTTTAAATATCTTTTAGTATAATACCTATTAAAAACTAAGGCATTTAAAAGTGAATAAAGATAATCAAAAACAGGATAAAATTGTAGAGATGTTTGATGATATAGCATCTACTTATGATTTAGCAAATAGAGTATTGAGTTTTGGGATAGATAAGCAGTGGAGAAAAAAGGGTTGTGATAAGGCTTATGAGATTTTAGGTGTAGATAAGATTTCTCAAATTGTAGATGTAGCTTGTGGGACTGGGGATTTACTACTTTTTTGGAGAGATAGAGCCAAAAATAAATCTATTGAGATAGATAAGTTTATTGGGGTTGACCCATCTGTTGGAATGTTAGAGGTAGCCAAAGAGAAAGTAGATTTCGCCTCATTTATAGAGGCTAAAGCCCAAGAGTTGCCAATAGAAGATAACTCAACAGATATAATATCAATCTCTTATGGAATTAGAAATGTAGTAGATAGAGTAGAGGCATTAAATGAGTTTAATCGTGCCTTAAAACCAAATGGAATGGTGGTAATATTAGAATTTACCAAACAAGAAAAGAGTGGATTTATCTCTAAAATCACAGATTTTTATATGAAAAAAGTACTTCCAACCATTGGTGGATTGGTATCTAAAAATTATGAAGCATATAGATATTTACCAGATTCAATAGAGGAGTTTTTAACTACTGAGATGTTGGAGAATGAGCTAAAAGAGGCAGGATTTGAGATAAAATATGTTAAACCATTCTCTATGGGAATATCAACTCTACTTGTGGCACAAAAAGTATAATAATAAAATAGGAATTGGTGCTTTAGCTCCACAAGATAAGGCTAAAGCCCAAAGTTTTAATAAAGGCAATATATGAGAAATAACCAACTAATGAATGAAGATTTAAAATATATATTTCACCCATGTTCGCAGATGAAAGATTATGAGAAGTTACCACTAATTCCAATTAAAAGAGCAAAAGGTTCTTATATTGAAGATTTTGAGGGGAATAGATATTTAGATTGTATTAGTTCATGGTGGGTTAATCTATTTGGGCATAGTAATAATTATATTAATAGTGCTATAAAATATCAAGTAGAAGAGTTAGAACATGTTATTTTTGCAGGATTTACCCATAAACCTGCTATTGATTTAGCTAGAAGATTAGTTGAAATTACACCCAAGCCATTACAAAAAATATTTTTTGCTGATAATGGTTCTAGTGCTATTGAGATAGCACTCAAGATGAGTTTTCAATATTTCAAAAATAAGGGAGAAGATAGGAGACTATTTGTTTCACTTAAAAACTCTTATCATGGTGAGACAATGGGTGCATTAGCCGTAAGTGATACAGGGCTTTACAAAGATATTTATAATGATATTTTAATCAAAACTATTCAAGCACAATCACCTGCATTAGTAGATGAAGATATAGCGATAGAAGATATGAAAAGAGTATTGAGCAAATATCAAGGAGAGGTATCTTCGGTAGTGATTGAGCCATTAATTCAGTGTGCAGGGTCTATGTCTATGTATAATCCATCATATATTACAAGGCTTAGAAAAATATGTGATGAGATGGGAGTATTTTTGATAGCCGATGAGATAGCTGTTGGTTTTGGACGAACGGGGAGTATGTTTGCGATAGAACAAGCCAATATCTCACCTGATTTTTTATGCCTATCCAAAGGACTAACAGGAGGTTATATGCCTCTATCTGTTGTAATGCTCACAGATGATATATATAATGCCTTTTATTGTGATTATAATGAGGGTAAATCTTTTTTGGATTCTCACTCATATACAGGAAATACTATCGCTTGTGCTGTGGCAAATGCTGTGTTAGATATTTTCCAAAATGATAATATTATAGAGAATAATAAGGCAAAAATAGAGTTTATTAGAGAACATACTCAAAAGTTTAAATCATTAGAGAATGTAAAAGAGGTTCGTCAAAGAGGTATGGTTTGTGCTATTGAGTTACAAGGTTATGATACTACCCAAAGAGTAGGATTAAAGATATTTCAAAAGGCTCTAAAACAAGGTGTATATATTCGTCCATTAGGGCATATTATATATTTTATGCCACCTTATTGCTTTAGTTTTGAAGAGCTTTCTAAAATGATAGATGTTACTTATGATGTGGTGAATGGTTTATAATAATGACTTTATTAATTAAACCTCTCTACACTCCCACTCTGGGAAATTCTCTCTAATATATCTATTTAGTTCTACCTCTGCTTTGCTATAATCTCTATGATTTTGGACTATCTCATTTGATGGGGATATTATCATTCCTGCACCTACTGTTGAGTTGGAATATCTATCTATTACTATAAAGCTTCCACTATATCTATTATCTCTATAGCTATCTATTGTTATAGCTTCATCTAATGATAGACTACATTTAGCAATATCATTTAACTCTAAGCTATCTGTTGGTATCTCATCAAAGTTATTAATATCTTTTTTGTAATCTATGGATTGGAATTTGGCATCTATTACACTTGTTGCTCTTTTGATGATATATCTCTCATTTAATTTAAGAGGTTTCTCATCCATCCATACTATCATTGTATCAATATTTTTGCTAATTGTTGGTTGTGGTTCGTTGGCTTTGACTATCATATCTCCACGGCTTATATCTATCTCATCTTCAAGAGTAATTGTGATTGACATTGGAGAGAATGCTTGGTTTGTACTCTCTACGCTTTCATTATATGCTTTTGGACGAAGCTCTTTTATATCTGGTGATATTATTGATTTGACTCTGCTTTTTCTATTTGATGGTAGAGCGATAACCTCATCTCCTACTTCTATGCTTCCACTTGCTATTGTCCCCATAAATCCTCTAAAGTTTAGATGAGGACGATTAACATATTGAACTGGCAATCTAAAGTTGGCATCTAATTGTTGGTAGATATTTTTAAGAGGCGTATTATCTAGCATACTCATTAGAGGTTTACCCTTATACCAATTACATCTATTAGATGGATTTACAATATTATCTCCATCAAGGGCTGATATTGGGATATATTGAAATTCAATATTACTGCTATTTGGTAGAGATGGTATTATATTTTCATACTCTGCTTTAATCTCTTGAAATCTCTCTTGTGAGAAATCTACCAAATCCATCTTGTTAATAGCTATAATTACATTTTTAATCCCTAGTAGTGAAACTATATATGAGTGTCTTTTGGTTTGGGTAAGTACTCCTTGCCTTGCATCTATCAATATAATAGCAAGATTTGCATTACTAGCCCCTGTTACCATATTTCTAGTATATTGTTCATGCCCAGGGGTATCTGCAATTATAAACTTTCTCTTATCCGTAGAGAAAAATCTATAAGCAACATCTATTGTAATGCCTTGTTCTCTCTCACTTGCTAATCCATCTACAAGTAGAGCCAAATCTATATTATCCCCTGTTGTCCCACTCTTTTTGCTATCTTTTTCAATAGATGCCAACTGGTCTTCAAATATCATTTTACTATCATATAATAGCCGTCCAATAAGGGTACTTTTACCATCATCTACACTTCCACAAGTTATAAATCTAAGTATCTCTTTGTTCTCATGCTGTTTTAGATAACTCTCAATATCTTCTGCTATTAAATTTGATTGATGTGCCATTTGTAATCCTAAATAGTTTATAGTTTAGTATTTTATCTATTTTGAGATAAAATCTTGGCATTATATGAGCCGTTTGGTATTAATAAAAAATCTGTTTCAAACATAAAGTCTAAATCATTTTGATTATCTCCTGCTCCAATGGTTAATATTGGATTTTCTTTTTTTATTATATGTTCTACTGCAAACTTTTTATTTAAAAAGTTTGGTAGAATAGCAAAAGATGAGCCATTTGTATATATATAATACTCATCATTTATATACTCTTTGATAGTTTGATATATTTCACTACTTAATTTATCATTATCTCTATGATATTTATTTAAAATATCTACATAAAAATTCTCTAATAGTCTAATTTTTAGATTATAGTTACTAAATTTTTGATTTAGAGTAGTGTTTATATCTTTAAATACTCTATTTAGTGGTAGATTTAGGCTTTGATATTTAGTTTCTATAATACCTTCCCAATTTTTATCTATTTGATTATTTACTAAGATTACTCCACCAAAATTTAATATTACAAACTCTATATTATCTCTAAGAGAGGTATCACTATATAGTGCCGTTCTTTGATATGATTCTATTGTTCTTGCTGTTGTGGGGATAATAGATATATCTTGGCTTTTCATTGTAGTACGAACTAATTTTTCTACTCCCTCGTATATATGTGATATTGGTTTTTTATCTACTCCTACTACCCAAACATTAGTTTTTTTATCTAAATTAGTTTTTCTTGTGGTTTGAATTAGAGTATCATCTATATCGCTAAATATAAATATCTTATTCTCTTGTGCCATAAATTTTCTCTCTTTTAATTATTATTTTTGCCCAGTTTAGATGGGTGCTTTTTTCATACATAGCTCCATCATAAGATATTATGGCATTTTCTGTATCTATTAGTTCTTTTGCTATCTTGGCATCTTTTTTATCTACTTTATAAGCATTATGAACTATATCAATTTGTGATGGATGGATAATGGTTTTGTTTAATAATCCCATAGATATATCAATATTTAACTCATTTTTCAATCTCTCTATCTCGCTAAAGCTATGAAATACAGGTGATGAGATATTATATTTAAATGGTTTAAATATATTAATAATATTTGTGATAATATTAGAAAAAAGCATATAATCATATATACTTTTATCATTATCTTTTCGTATATCTAATATATTTAATATATCTTCACTCCCTACTCTAATAGTAAGAATATTAGATGTATAGGTATCTAATATATCTCTAGTCTCTATAAGTTTATTATTATTAAATACATCAATAGATTCTAATATAGGCATCATCCAAAAATCTCTATCTTTTAATAAGTTTATATAAAAAGATAGATTTAGAGTTGAAATTTTAGGGATACTAAATCCATCTATTTTATCAATATTATCAAGTTTTAATATATCTATTAAATTATTAATATGACGAGGTCTAATAAATATATAAAAGTTATCTTTGATAGATATTTGATTTAATATATTTTTCAATGATACCATAGCATACTCTACATCTCTATCAGAGATAGAGTCTTCTAGGCATATTACAATAGATTTTAGATTTGGATATTTATTATCTATTATTACATGATAAAGCTCTTTATGGTTGGCATGGATATATAGAGTTGCACCAAGTTCTAAATAATCAATATCTCTCATTCTTTTATAATTCCTACTGTTTTATATGGTAAATTCTTCTCTTCTATTAATCTAATTGATTTTTCATGGGCTAACTTTATAATATGAGATATAGAAATATCTTCAATATCTTGGAGTAATATTAGATATGGGTCTCGTCTTAGTAGCACTCTTGTGGTCTCTCCAATACCTGGTTTGATATAGTTGATATTTGAGATATTAAATCTATCTTGAATATATCTAATATACTCTCTCATTTTTGTAACAACTACTTCATCTCTTTGGAATATGGGAGATATATTATCTATACCTTGATTTAGAACCTCTTTCATTACAGTATCAATATAGAAGTTGCTAACATCAGATGAGAGATACTCTTTATAAAACTTTACTCCATGAAACTCTTTATCTTTGATATACTTATCACTTAAAATACTTCTACTAACAAGCCCTGAAACAGTAGAGTTTAAAGCAGAACTAGGGATAAGATAATCATCATAACCACCACTAAAATCTGCAACTCCTGCAATATCACTCAATACAAAAAGCTCTGAAGATATATTTTGATTAAATTTTTTGTTATACTTAGATATAAAAGTATCTAACTCTCGTTTAATCACCCCTTTGCCTGTCCAACCATCTATAAAAATCAATCTACTATTTGGATACTTATCTATAATATAATTAAGAGCATTTATATCTATACCCCTATCTCTAATAATTGATATTGAGTAGTGAGGAGCATCTATATCAAAAACTGCTTTTAGGGACTGTTTGATAAGTACTCCAATTGGTGTACCTGCTCTTAGAAGTGATACTAAGATAGGTTTATTATAGTTTTTAATCTGATTTGATAAACTTAAAACATCTCTAGCTACTCTACTCTTATTTACTTCTAATGCTTTGTAAAAAACTTCTAAATACTCAGATGTTGGTTCATACTCTGGTGAAATCATCTCACTATAATGAATACCATTTCTAATATTTGCCTCTTTTGTCTTTATATCTGTAAGTTGAGGTTCTATTTGAGTTACCAAAAATGAAACATCATCAATATTTTTATAACTTCCTCTAAAATTATTCATTCTTTATACTTTTTAACATATCATACAATAAATTTTTTAATATATGGATAATCAGTAGTAATAAAGTTTAATTATAATAAAATTAAGATACCAAAATCTGTAATAAATACAGTAAAAATGTGAGGTATAATATGAAGTTTAATAGATTGATTAGTGGAGTAGCACTGCTATCTTCACTTATTTTTGCTGGTGATTCTCTAAGAGAATTAGCAACTAATAATGGTTTGACGCCCATTCCTGATAATAAAAAAAAATTATATAAAATAATTGACCCAAAAGGTCTTTTGACTCCTCAGAAGATACTATTAGGTAAAAAATTATATTTTGAAACAAGATTATCAAAAGCATCAGATATTAGTTGTGCATCGTGTCATATTTTAGATGGAGGAGGAGATGATAATGTACCTGTGGCAATTGGTCATAAAGGTGCTAAAAACCCTCATCATCTAAATTCTCCAACTGTATATAATGCAGTATTTTTTGATGCTCAATTTTGGGATGGTAGAAGCCCTGATTTAGAAGACCAAGCAAAAGGTCCTATTCAAGCACCACCAGAGATGGCTATGACTCCAAAAGAAGCAGTCAAAAGAATTAATGAAATCCCCCAATATGTAGCAGAGTTTAAAAAAGCTTACAACAAAGATGTAAAGATAGATTTTGATTTAATTACATCTACTATTGGTTTATATGAGAGAACTCTTGTTACTCCATCTCCTTTTGATGATTATTTAAATGGTGATGATAAGGCACTTAATAAAGCAGAGAAAAAAGGTCTTAGAACATTTATTAGAATAGGTTGTACAGGCTGTCATACGGGTATTGCAATTGGTGGAAGTATGCAGCCATTTGATGTTGGTAAAGATTTTAAATTTGCTCATTTAGGTGATTTTAAAGGTGGGGAAAATGGCCTTGTAAAAGTTGGAACTTTAAGAAATATTACTCAAACTTCTCCATACTTTCATAATGGTAGTATGGATAAGCTAGAAGATGTAGTAAAAGAAATGGCAAAAATACAACTTGGTAAAAAGATAACTAAATCTGATATAAAAGATATTGTTACATTTTTAAAATCTCTTGAGGGTAGAAAAGGTGATACTTCAGCACCTACATTACCACCACTAAAGAAATAAGGAAATTAATTTATGAAAAAATATTTTAAATTACTATTAATATTAGGAATATCTACTACATATCTTTTATCACAAGATATAAAAAGTAATAATGAAGCTATTAATATAGCAGGAAAGCAGAGGATGCTAACTCAAAAGATGTTAAAAGCCTATGCAATGATTGGAATGAATAATAGATTTGGAAACCCTACTCTATCACTTAAAGAGTCAATTAAAAAATTTGATGATGGAATAAACTCATTATCAAGTTTTATAAAAGACAAAAAACTTAAAAGTGAAATATCTACTTCTAAAAAACTATGGAGTAAAGCCAAAAAGATACTAGAGAAAGAACCATCTACAAAAGTAGCTAAAAACCTTCAATCAAATCTTTATCAACTTCTATTAAGTAGTGATAATATAACAAATATATTAATCAAAAAGACAAAAAATAAAGGTAATAAGATTATAGATATAGCTAGAAAAGAGAGAATGTATTCCCAAAAACTAGCAGGTTTATATATGCTAAAAGTATGGGGTATTAAAGATGCAAAGTTTGATGATAAGATGAAAGAGACTTTAATTAGTTTCAAAGAGTCATTAAATAAACTAGAAAAATATCCAAAAAATACAGATGAGATTAATAAATTAATTAAAAATAGTAAAAAGGCATTTTTATTTTTTGATATTATGAGTAAATCTAAATCTAAATTTATACCATCACTTATCTATAAAAAATCATTAGAAATTTTAGATAATATGGGAAAAGTAGTATCTCTATATACTAAAATAGAACAGAAATAAGGAAGTAATTATGAACTATATATTTAAAAAAACTATACTACTAATAGCACTATTAGTAGCTACAAACTCTTATGGTGCTAATAGTAAATATGACATAATCAAGCTTATTGATATAGCAGGTAAGCAAAGAATGCTATCTCAAACAATAGCAAAAGATTATTTTTATATAGGTAAAAAAATTGGTACAAGTAAAGCCAAAAGAGAGCTGAAAAACTCTCTTAAAGAGTTTAATGATATAGCAAAAACTCTCTCATCATCAATTAATAATGCAGAGATGACAAATCTTTTAGAATTTATTAATATGAGTAGTGAAGAGTTTCAAGCTACTGTAAATACTAAATTTAATCTCAATGATGGACAGTTGATTCTTGACTTTAGTGAATCTATTTTAGAAGGTACTCAATATTTAATTGATTCTCTCAAAGAAAATAGCAAACTTAAAGAGTCTAAAATCGTAGCAAAAGCAGGTAAGCAAAGAGTGTTAGCACAAAGGATTGCAAAATATTATATATCTTATCAATCAGGAATTAAAGATAAAAATACAATAGACCAAATGAAACAAGCTGTAAAAGATTTTGCATCTATTCATAAAGCTTTGATGAGTAGCAAACAAAATACACCAAAAATAAATAGAAAGTTAAATCAAGTTAATAGATTATGGAGCATTGTCTATAAGTTTTATCTAAAAATTGAAAAAGGTAGATTACCTTATATCGTATTTATCACAACAAATAATATCTCTAAAAAGATGGATGAAGTGACTAAACTATATTTAAACTTACATAAATAAGTTTTTAGATTATGAAAAAAATATTTTTTATTTACATTATATTAGCCTCATTTAGCTACTCCTCCACAAGGGGTAGTGTTCAAGTTATTGAAAGTACTGAAAATATTAGATATATTAGTCAAAAACTAGTTAAAGATTATCTATATTTTCATAAATATAACCATAAACATTCAATTGTTTGGGGTATAAAAAAAGATATTATAAAACTAGGAGATAATTTAAGAAAAATCTCAACAACAGTTAGTGATGATAACTCACAGGGTATTATTGAGTTTTTGAGTTATACAAAAGACCAAATTACTGATATTCTTCATAATAAGATAGATAAAGATAGCGTACTTTTGATGCTTGATTATAGTGAGGTAATATTAGAGGGAATTGATTCTATTTATAGAATATATAAATATGATTTTACGGATGAAGAGAAGATGTTTATGACAACCAAAAAAATAGAGTATCTTCTTGAACGAATTACAAAATTTCATATAGCATTTAAAATGGATTTTAATACTAAAATAAACAGAGCAAATATTATAAGTACAATGGCTTTATTAGAAGATGAATTTAGTAAAATAAAAAAGTATGATTATCCTGCTAATATGAAGAATAAAATAGATGAGATAATGAAACTTTGGAGTATTAACAAAGTATTTTTAGAGCCAAATAGTGATATATTTGTACCGACTCTAATTATACCATCAGTTATCCATTTAGAAGAAAATATCAAAAATATAGCTCTTTACCACAGTAAAAAACTATAATATTAGGAGTTTGACATCAAATATTTAAATAATAGAAACCTATCTTTTTTACTTGGGGTTATTGGCATTATCTTAATTATGTCTATATACTACTCATTTATTACATATAAAGAGTATAAAGATAGACAAGAGAGTTCTAATTATAGTAGATTAGTTACCAAAATTGATAAATTTCTTTTTATTATTGAACAAGAGAGATTAGAGAGTGCTATATATTTAGGTAAAAAAGGTAAGCGAGATATATCAATTTTACGGAAAACTCAAAAAGCTGTAGATAGTGAACGAAAGAAACTAATTAAAGTTGTAGAGTCTAATAGTGATTTTAGCTATTTAAGTGATAGATTAAACTCTATAAATGATACACTAAATACTATTAGAAATAGAGTATTTACTATTACTCTTGATTATCAAAGTATATTTTTTGATGAGTATAGAAGTAAAATTACTATACCATTGATAGAGGATATGAAATCAATTGCATCTAAAGTAAAACTATTGGAAAAATATACAAAAAAATATGTTGAATTATCTATCTTAAAAGAGAATATCAATATAGAGAGTTCATTTATATCTTTTGTAGTAGGTTCATCTATGAAAATGAGTTCAAAAGAGTTAATTATATGGAATGATATTATAGCACAAGAGCAAATCCCATCATTTGATAATCTTAATAATATTAATATTGTATCTCAAATTGATTTATCATTTGATAGAGATGATTTTGATAATAGTATAGTATCAAGTAGAGTATCTATATTTAATAACTCTCAAATAGGTAAATATAATGTATTTACTAATGAATTTGTATCTATATCATCAAAAAAAATAAAACAAGTTAAATCTATTCAGGTTATTTTAGATAAGTATATAGAGGATAAATCTAGTGAGTATATATCATCTATATATACTAAATTTATCTTATATCTTATTGTATTAATTATCTTTTTAGTTATGTTTGTTGTTATTGCATTTATTTTATATAATATCAACAAAGATAAAAAGGTATTAGAAAATACGCTTAAAGATATTGCCTTTGACCTTACTAGAGATAATAAAGCTGAACTAAAAGCAACGGTTGAATCAAGAGATACAAATGAGATTTATAAATTTCTAGCTAAAGTTATCAAAGAGTCAGCACAAGCAAAAGATTTATTCTTGGCAAATATGTCGCATGAGATTAGAACTCCACTAAATGGTATCGTTGGATTTACGCAGCTTCTAAGAGATACAAAACTTACAAAAGAGCAGATGGAGTTTATGACCATTATTGAAAACTCTTCAGAACATCTACTTAGTATTGTAAATGATATTTTGGATTTATCTAAAATTAATGCTGGAAAAGTAGAGTTTGAAAATATTCCATTTAATGTAATAGAAAAAATTGAATCTTCAATAGAGTCATATAGTGCAAAAGCAGCACAAAAAAATATTACTCTAAATATCTATACAGACCCTGAAATTAAAAATATGATATTGGGAGACCCTACCAAAATATCTCAAATTATTATTAACCTTATTAGTAATGCTATCAAATTTACGGATACAAATGGAACTATTACTATCTCGGTGAAACAGTTATCACAAAATGATAAAAAAATATCTCTAAGATTTGCTGTAAAAGATTCTGGAATAGGAATGACAAAAGAGCAACAAGAGAAAATCTTTGATGCCTTCTCACAAGCTGATAGTAGTACTAGTAGAAAATTTGGTGGTACAGGGCTAGGACTAGCAATTTCAAGTAATCTTGTATCTTTAATGGGTGGAAAGATGAAGATTAATAGTAAAGTAAATGAGGGTTCTGAATTCTTCTTTAAGATAGATTTTAAAAAGTTAAATAAGATGCAAGATTTATCAAAAATAGATTATAGTATTCTAAAAACTGCTCTTGTATCAAATAAGGCAATATATAGCTCATATTATCACTTACAAGAGTATATAGAATTTGCTAAAACATCATTTATTCAATATAGTTTTGATGAGATACTTATTCATAAAGATAGTGTTGATACGCTGATATTTGATTATAATGAGGTTAAAGCAGAGGGGTATCTTAATAAACTGCTAAATCTTGATAAGAAGATAGTTTTACTTGTAGATATTGAACTTAAATCTCATATACAATCTATTGAAGATAGATTAGATGCTGTTATTTATAGACCCATTACATTTAGCAAAACACTAAGTGCATTAGAGACTTTAACTAATAGCGATGAAGAGACCACAAAAGAGGGAACTCAAAAATCTCAAAAAGTATTTGATAATGTAGAGGTATTAGTAGCTGAAGATAATGTAATTAATCAAAAATTAATTATGCATATTTTAGCTACTCTTGGACTCAAAGTAACTTTAGCTAATAATGGGCAAGAGGCATTAGATTATCGTAAAAATAATAATTATAAATTGATATTTATGGATATTCAAATGCCTGTTATGGGTGGAATTGATTCTGCTAAGGCAATTATTGAGTTTGAAAAAAAGAAGAAATTAAAGCATATTCCAATTATAGCACTTACTGCAAATGCACTAAGTGGAGATAGAGAGAAGTATATGAAAGCTGGTATGAATGATTATCTATCTAAACCTCTTGATTTAGATAAGCTTAAAAAAGTTATTAATAGTTTTTTATTAAAACAAAAAATCAAACCAGAAGATAAACAAGAAGAGGAGAAAAAAGATAATAGTGATAATAAAAATATACTTTTATATAAAGATAATAGACTTTTAGCCAAAATATATTCATCTACAATTTCTAAATTAGATTATATTGTAGATTCTGTAGATAATGAAGAGGAGTTTTTATATAAAATCAAGAACAAAGAGTATGGTTTTGTTCTATTTGATAATAGTTTCTTTGAAGATAGAGAAGATATGATAATTAAATTAATTAGCAAACAAGGTGCTACACCTATTATCTTTACATCTAATAGTAGTAGTAAATATAATTGTCATAAATTATCAGAACAGTTAAATATTGATGAATTAAAACAAGCATTAGATAGAGAGTAATGAATTTTTTTACTCTTCCTATAAAAGGCTATCAATATATTTCCAAGATGTTACCTGCTAATTGTAGGTATCATCCCACCTGTTCTGATTATGCAATTTGGCAATTTGATACAAATAGATTAGATTTAGCAATTATACGCTCAACAAGTAGAATACTTCGTTGTAACCAACTCTTTGATGGTGGGATTGATTATCCTATTATTAATTTCACACCACCACCTCTTCTTCAATTAAGTCGTAATAGAATTAGGATAAAATATTGGATAATACCCAAAGAAAAAAATAGATATACTGTAATAAAGGATTATAATGCAGATTAAATTAGATACACCATTAGATATGCACCTACATCTAAGAGATGAAGATATGTTAAAAACAGTTGCACCATTAAGTGCTAAAAGTTTTAGTGGTGCATTAATTATGCCAAATTTAGTACCACCTGTTACTACAAAAGAGGCACTATTAAGCTATAAAGATAGGATTATAGATGCTATTGGAGATAATGAATTTACTCCATATATGACACTATTTTTCAAAAATAACTATAGCTATGAATTTTTAGAAGATATAAAAGATGATATTATTGGTATCAAACTATACCCTGCAGGAATTACAACAAATTCAGATGGAGGAGTAGATAACTTTGATATTGAGACTCTTCGCTCAACACTAGAGGCTATGAGCAGACTTGATATTCCTCTATGTATCCATGGTGAGAGTGATGGATTTGTGATGGATAGAGAAAAAGAGTTTGTACCTATTTATGAAGAGTTAGCATCATCATTTCCTAATCTTAAAATTATTATGGAACATATCACTACTAAAGATAGTGTAGAAGCCCTAGAACGACATTCAAACCTTTATGCTACAATTACAATACATCATCTATTAATCACTCTTGATGATGTAGCAGGTGGAATGCTAAACCCTCATCTATTTTGTAAGCCAATAGCCAAAAGATATGAAGATAGAGAAGCTTTACAAAGAGTTGCACTAGAGGCTAATCCTAAAGTGATGTTTGGTTCAGATTCAGCACCACACCCACAACATGCCAAAGAGTCATCACACTGTTCAGCAGGTGTATTTACATCTCCAATTGCACTACAACTACTTACTCAACTCTTTATAGATAATAACTCATCAATAGAAAATCTACAAAAGTTTATATCATCTAATGCAAAAGATATATATAATATATCTCCTAAATCAAAAGTTATAACTTTAGAAAAAAAACCTTTTATTGTGCCAAATAGTTATGATAATGTTATTCCAATGTATGCTTCACAGACAATAGATTACTCTATTATAGGTATAAAATAATGTATCAAAATATCCAAGATTTCAAAGATGGTAATAAAAACTTTAGAAAAATAAAGTTTCAACAAAATAAAAAACGATTTAAAAAGCTTATCAAAGATGGACAAGACCCAAAAGCTCTTTTCATTGGATGTAGTGATTCTAGATTTATGCCATCTCTTATTACAGGGTCTAACCCTGGGGATTTATTTGTAGTAAGAAATATTGGTAATTTTGTAGCTCCATATAAGCCTGATGAAGAGTATCATGCTACTGCCTCTGCTATTGAGTATGCTGTATCTGTATTGGAAATTCATGATATTATTGTATGTGGACACTCTCACTGTGGAGCAATAGCCTCATTATATAAAAATATTCAACCAACAAAAGAGAATACTCATACAATCAAATGGCTAGAACTTGGTCAAAGTGCCAAAAAAATGGCAATGCTAACTCATGGAGACTCTGATGAAAAAATGAAATTGAGATATACAGAAAAAATATCGGTTATATATCAATTGGAAAATCTTTTATCATACCCTGCTGTTAAAAAAGGTGTAGATGATGGTAAAATATTTTTACATGGTTGGTATAATGATTTAGAAAATGGTTCAATAGAGTATTATGATGATGAGAGTTTTGAATTTAAACTTTTGGGTGAATAAGATTTTATAGCATCTATATAATCACTCTTATAATTTAAATTAGCAAATTTATCTCTATTATCAAACTCTACAATCGTAGTATTTGAATTTTTAAGTAGATATGTTAATTTATGAATATCTTGTTCTAAATACTCTTTGGCTTTTGAAATAATGGATTTTTTATAAATTGCACATAGTGGTTGAACTCCATCTTTGGTTTGAGCCACTATTGCATCTTTTGAACTACTATTATAACTATATAGTCTTTTTATAATATCTTTATCTATAAAAGGTGCATCAACAGATAGTATAAATGCTTCATCTATATTAAGATTTTCAAATATTGATATAATTGCTACTAATGGAGAATTTTGAGGATAATTATCAAAAATTAATCTAGAGTTAAAGTCAAATTTATCCTCTTTGGTAGATATATAGACTTTAGAAAAAATTGAATTTAACTTATCATATTGAAATTGAGCCATAGAATTTTTATCTCCAAATGGCAATAAAGACTTATCACTTCCCATACGAGAACTTCTGCCACCTGCGAAAATAATAGCCATTGAATTGTGTAACATATTTAAATTATAGTATAAAAAGATTAATGTTATAGATATTTAGGTATAATTTCAAAAAAATTAATGACAATACAGGAAAAATTTAATGCAAAAAATCAAAAACATCGCCGTAATCGCCCATGTTGACCACGGAAAAACAACACTTGTTGATGAACTTCTTCAACAATCAGGAACATTTGAAGCTCACCAACAAGTAGAAGAGAGAGCTATGGATAGTGATGCTATAGAAAAAGAGAGAGGGATTACAATTCTTTCTAAAAATACAGCTATTACTTATGGAGACCATAAGATTAATATTATTGATACTCCAGGACATGCCGATTTTGGTGGAGAGGTTGAGAGAGTTTTAAAAATGGTTGATGGAGTTTTACTTTTGGTAGATGCTCAAGAGGGTGTAATGCCTCAAACTAAATTTGTTTTGAAAAAAGCTATTGGTTTTGGATTAATCCCAGTTGTTGTTATTAATAAAATTGATAAAGATGGTTCAGACCCTGATAGAGTTATGGATGAAGTATTTGACCTTTTAGTTGCACTTGATGCAAATGATGAACAACTTGAGTTCCCAGTACTTTACGCTGCTGCTAGAGATGGTTATGCAAAATGGGATATGGAAGATGAAAACAAAGATATGACTCCTCTATTTGAAGCTATCTTAAGCAAAGTTCCATATCCAAAAGGCTCACCAGATAATGATACACAAGCCCAAGTATTTACTCTCGATAGTGATAACTTTGTAGGTAGAATAGGAATTACAAGAATATTTAATGGTAAAGTTAAAAAGGGTGATGAGTATCTTTTGGTTAAAGCATGTGGTGCTAAATCAAAAAGTAGAATCTCTAAACTTATTGGATTTAAAGGACTTGAACGAATTGAGATTGCTGAGGCTGAAGCTGGTGATATTGTAGCAATTGCAGGATTTAATGATATTGATGTAGGTGATAGTATTTGTGATACTCAAAATCCAGTAGCATTAGACCCAATGCATGTAGAAGAGCCTACTCTGTCTGTTATTATGTCTGTAAATGATGGACCTTTGGCAGGGACAGAGGGAAAACATGTAACAAGTAATAAAATCAAAGAGAGATTAGAAAAAGAGATGGAGACAAATATCGCTATGAGAATGGAGCCATTAGGTGATGCTTCATTTAAAGTAAGTGGTAGAGGTGAGCTTCAAATTGGTATTTTAGCAGAGAATATGAGAAGAGAAGGTTTTGAGTTTTTACTTGCAAGACCTGAAGTTGTTACAAAAGAGGAAAATGGTGTAAAATTAGAGCCTTTTGAACATCTAGTAGTTGATGTACCAGAAGAGTTTCAAGGTGTAGCTATTGAGAAACTTGGAAAAAGAAAAGCAAATATGACATCTCTGTCTCCAATGCCTGATGGAACTGTAAGATTAGAGTTTGAAATTCCAGCAAGAGGATTAATTGGATTTAGAAATGAGTTTTTGACCGATACAAAAGGTGAGGGAATTATGAACCACTCATATTTAGAGTATAGACCATACAGTGGACATGTTGAGAGTAGAACACCTGGTGCTTTAGTATCTATGGATGATGGAGAGGCAGTAGCGTTCTCTATATTTAATCTTCAAGCTAGAGGTGTTATGTTTATTAAACCTCAAGATAAAGTATATAGTGGAATGGTAATTGGTGAGTCTTCAAGACCAGGTGATTTAGATGTAAATCCACTTAAAGGTAAGCAACTTACAAATATGAGAACAAGTGGTGCTGATGATGCTATTAAGCTTGTAACTCCAAGAGCTATTACATTAGAGTCTGCTATGGAGTGGATTGAAGATGATGAGTTAATTGAGATTACACCAATTAGTATAAGAATTAGAAAAAAATCTCTTGACCCAGTAGTAAGAAAAAGATTAGCAAGAGATAAAAAGAACGCTAAATAGTATTCTTTAAATAATATTTTGTTATACTAATATAAAAGTATAAAAGGAGTAAAGCCATGAAAGGTATGTTAATATTTTTAGTTATCGTTATAGGTGGTTATTTTTTTGTCATGCAGGTAGTTGATGAGAGTAATAGTTATGAAGATTCTACTATGTCTGAAGATGGGCATACAAATTACTATAGAAAAAAGGCAAATGCCAAAGATAGAAAATACCATGTAGAAGACTCTTTAGGACAAACTGTCTTTCGTGGTACTGGTCTCTCTCTAGCAGAAAAAAAAGATATTTGGAGTAGAAGTCCATTAAAATTTGAAATGATAAGTAAGTTTCCAAAGTTTGGACTTATGAAAATGTTTGTCAAAGATAGAGTAGAAGATTCTGATTTACAAAAACTTGTATTAAAACAGGTAGAAAAAGTACAAGATGATATGATGTCAGGTACTATTAATAGTAATGATGCAAAGTATAGATTAGGACTTTTAGAGTAATTTACAAAGAATTTCTAAAAAAGTATAATTTTTTGAGAAAAACTCTTTACTTTTATAAAAAATTTGGTTATAATGGCGTTCGGATTTAAGTATTTTACTTAGATATGCGGGCGTAGCTCAGCGGTAGAGCATAACCTTGCCAAGGTTGGGGTCGACAGTTCGAACCTGTTCGCCCGCTCCATTTTATTATTTATAAGTTTATGTGGAACAATTTATGCCCGGATGGTGGAATTGGTAGACACAGGGGACTTAAAATCCCCCGGCTATTGCAGCTGTGCCGGTTCAAGTCCGGCTCCGGGCACCACCTTTTACATAAATTTACTTTAGTATAAATTATTTTATTTTAAAGTAAGTTTATGGCGCCATCGCCAAGTGGTAAGGCCGTAGCCTGCAAAGCTATTATCCCCAGTTCGAATCTGGGTGGCGCCTCCAACTAAACTTCTTATTGTCGGGAGATGTCAGAGTGGTCGAATGTGCCGGTCTTGAAAACCGGTGAGGGTAATACCTCCGGGGGTTCGAATCCCCCTCTCCCGGCCACCTAAAAAATCAAAAACTTCACTTAATATTACACATATAATTTATATTTCATTTAAAATTCATTAATAAGTTGTTAATTATATAATATTTCGGATATACTTACTTTAAAAATTTAAAAGGTAAAAGTTATGAAATATTTTAAGATTTTAATTATGAGTATATTACTTACAACAATCACATTTGCATTTAATGACTCTTTTTACGCTAATGTTACTAATAGTATTACAAATACATTACAAAAAAAACCGAACAGTAATGGTATAAAGCAGGTTTACAAAAATTTATATTTTGTACCTATATGGATAAATGAGGATAATTTATCATATTTAGCATACTCTTTATTTAAAAAAATAGAAAAAGACTCTACAATATCTCATAACTCTAATTTATATAAAAAATTTAAGGCACTAGAGATAGTAGCTAAAAATGTTTATGGTAGTGGAGATTTAGCCAATAAAATAGATTTAGAACTTAAAATTACAGCCTTATATCTATCTTATGCTACTCACTCTTTATATGGTGATATTAATTGGGGTAGTTTTCGTAGAAGAGTCAAAGGTAAATGGGCTACACATAAACCTCTATACTCTCCTATTAGTGCTTTAAAAATATTTGTATCTAATGGTGAGATAGATTTTAATCAATTTAAACCAAAAACTTTTAAATACTCTAAGTTAGAAAAAGAGATAGAGAGATATAGAACTTATCAAATGAGTGGTAAATGGCAACCTTTACCAAATTTTGGTTCTCTAAAAATAGGTACAACAAGTAGTGCGTTACCTATGATAAGAGAGAGATTGAGATTTATGGGAGATTATGATATTAAATGTGGTAACCTCTCTAGTACTAAATCTGATTTATGTCTTAAAAATGCACTTATAAGATTTCAAAAAAGACATGGATTAAAAGTAACAGGATATGTTAATAAAACTACCAAATCACTACTCAATCAATCTATTGAGTATAAAATCAAAAAAATGTCTCTTAATCTTGATAGAATAAAATGGTTAAATAAAAAGGTATATTCAAAACAAATTATTGTAAATATTCCTGCATTTGAGCTAAACTTCTTTAGTAATGGTAAATCAATTCAAAATATGAGAGTTGTTACAGGTAAAAGAACACACCCAACACCCGTATTTAGTAATACAGTAAGAACGATTGTATTAAATCCATATTGGAATGTACCTGCTTCTATCTTAGAAAAGGAGTTTTTATCAAAACTTAAAAGAAACCCAAACTATCTAAAAAGAAAGAATATGAAACTTTATGCTGGTTGGAATGGTAAAGCAATTGATGCATCAACAGTAGATTGGAAACAGTATAAAAATGGTGCAAGAGTACCATATCGTGTAGCACAACTACCTGGGAGTCGTAATGCTTTGGGTAAAATTAAGTTTCTTTTTCCAAATAGATATGCAGTTTATATGCATGATACTCCATCAAAATATCTTTTCAAAAGAACAGTTAGAGCATTTAGTCATGGATGTATAAGATTACAAAATCCTAGAGGACTACTAAAGACTTTTGCATCATTTAATAAAAATATCAATTATAGTAGTGCTATTAAACACCTAAAAGGTAAAACAAGAAGAGCATTACCTCTTAGTGTTAAAGTTCCTGTTGATGTTGTATATTTAACAACTTGGATTGATGATAGTGGTATTTTACAATATAGAAATGATATATATAGTTATGATAAAATACAACTCTCTACTGCTAAAAGATATTAAGATATAAATTAATATTATATTATTTATAAGTATATCTATAAATAAATAGAATAATATGGTAGATATGTATAAAATATATTTATTTTGTACATTCATACTAATTGATAAAGACCTTTTTATTTTATTTTGAGTAGAATACAATATGACTAAAGTTTACAAATCTTATAAAGGCTAAAACTATGAATAAAAAACAGATGAAAGAGGGTATTGAGTTAATCGATGCTCATTTTAAAGGTGAGGGTATATCTCGTCGTGATGCAATGAAATTATTTGGTACAAGTGGAGCAGCTGCATTACTGGCAACTGGTGCTACTACTACACCAGTACAAGCTAGTGAAGCAAAAGGTAAAATTGTAATTGTAGGTGGAGGACTTGCTGGTATGAGTACCGCAGCTAGATTTACAAATTCACTTGATAATCCAGATATTACAGTAATTGAACCAGCTGATATGGCAACATCATATCAACCAGGACAAACTTTGGTAGGTGCTGGAATTTGGGAAGGTAGTGCTGTTGATTATAAAACTGCTGATTTTGTTCCTAGTGGAGTTACTCTTATCAAAGAGAAAGCTGTTGAGTTTGACCCAGATAAAAACACAGTAACAACTGCAAGTGGTAAAAAAATTGGTTATGATTATCTAGTAGTTGCTGCAGGACTTAAACTTGACTTTGGGAAAATTGAGGGTCTTGGCATTACAGAAACAATTACTACTAGAGGTGATGATAAAGCTGTAAGAAAAGTAGTTGGTAAAAATGGTATAAGTTCTATCTATTTTGCAAATGGTGCTATCGATACTTGGGCAAATATGCAACAATTTGTAGATAAAGCTAAAAGTGGTAAAAAAGTAAAAGGTATCTTTACACACCCAAATACACCAATTAAGTGTGGTGGAGCTCCTAAAAAGATTATGTACCTAACAGATGCAAGACTCCGTGAAGCAGGTGCTAGAGATAATGCAGAGCTTATGTTCTATCCAAATGGTAGTAAAATGTTTGGTGTATCTGAATATCATAATGCAATTCAAAGACAATTTGAAGCAAGAGATATGAAATGGAATTATAGACATAATCTAGTAGCTGTTGATACTGAAAAAAAAGTAGCTACTTTTAACAAACACTGGAAACAAAAAGGTGCTTGGGATGAGGATTTAGAAGAGTATGGAATTGAGATGAAAAATGAAAAAGTAGAAGTACCTTTTGATTTCTTACACATCACTCCTCCAATGAAAGCAGCGGAAGAGATTGGTAGTTCTCCAATTGGTTCATCTAAAGGATGGGTACCTGTAAATAAAGAGACTCTTCAACATGTTAAATATAAAAATGTATTTGCACTTGGTGATATTGCAGCTGTTCCAATGGGTAAAACTGGTGGTAGTGCAAGAAAACAGTATAAAGTAGTAGTAGATAATGTTATTGCTATGATGGAGGGTAAATCTGAATTACCATCTAAATATGCTGGTTATACAGTATGTCCATTAATTACAAGTATTGGTACTGTAATGTTAGCTGAGTTTAACTGGACTAAGAAGCCAACACCTTCATTCCCACTTGACCCAACACAAGAGAGATGGATTTGGTGGTTATTAAAAGTTTATGCACTTAAACCAATGACACAATATGGTATGCTTTCTGGTAGAGCTTAATTTTATAAATAACTATTAATGGAGATACAAATGAAAAAACTTAATTTAATTCTATTATCAGTAGGTGCAGTATTTGCACTTACAGGATGTAATGATGGACCAACAGGCGAAAAAATAACTTATGCTAAATCAGCACAAGAGGTATATGACCAGAGTTGTAAAAAATGTCATGGTGCTAATGGTGAGGGTAATACAGAGAAAAAAGCACCAGCACTTAATGATAGACAAGCAGGTGAGCTAGAGCTTGACCTATATGATGTAAAAAATGGTGGAACAAACCAATCATCAGGAACTGACCATGATATTATGGAACATAATATGAAAAAACTTATTGATAAAGGTTATGATTATGATCCAAAAGCTATGGCTCTTTATATAGAAAAAAGTTTCTTTAAAATGCCTTCACCAGAAGATACAGAAGAAGAGACTCCTGCAACAGAAGAAGCTCCTGCAACAACAGAGACTCCTACTACAGAAGAAGCTAACGCTACAAGATAGATATTATCTATAATTATATAGTGATATAGAATATATTTTCTATATCACTACCTCTTATACCAATACCAATTTAATTATAGAATATCTGTTTAAATAATTAGAATGTTATTAGTATAGTGATATAATTTCTAATTAATTATATTATTAGGAAAAATTATGAATAAATCACCAAATAAAGTTTTTGTATGGCCAATTAGTACAAGAATTATCCACTGGATGTTAGCATTCTCATTTACAATAGCATTTATTATATCATCTTATGAAGAGATGTTACATGACCATGTTGCCTTAGGGTTTATTTTTGGTATTATGATTATATATAGGATTATTTGGGGTTTTATTGGACCAAAATATGCTAGGTTTTCTACTTTTAAACTCAATCTCTCTCAACTTAAATTCTATTTTGTAGAAAAAATCCAAGATAGATGGAGAGCTATTCCAGCAGGACATAACCCAGCTTCAAGTTGGTTTACAATATGGGCTATGATTATGGGTTCTATTATTGTAACATCTGGAATGCTATTATATGGTATTCAAGAGGCAAAAGGATTTTTATCATTTTTAAATGATAATTACTATAATCAGATGGATATTTGGATGCTTGTGCATAAATCTGCATCTTATATATTTTTATTCTGGGTATTTTTACATATATCAGGAGTGATGATAGAACAGTTCTATCATAAGACCAATATGGTATTGGCAATGATTACAGGTTATAAAAGAGCCAAAGGAGAAGATACAGAAGTTAGCAAAAAGTTAAACTTTTTTGCATATTCAATTATTATTATAGCAATCGCTACTTACTCATTTATTACAAGTAGTAACTATAATTTTTTAACATCTCAAAAATTTACATCTATAGATTATAAAGCACAAAATCCAATTTTTGTAGAAAAATGTGGAGATTGTCATAAAATTTATCCTCCCTTCCTACTTCCAAAAGCCTCTTGGAGTAGAGTTATGAGAGGATTAGATAATCACTTTGGAGAGAAAATTACAGAGGCTAATATTACTAAAAGCCAACAATCAACTATTAAATCTTTTTTATATGCAAATAGTGCAGAAAAATCTACAAGAGAGAGTTCTGTAAAAATTATGAAATCTCTAGGGAAAAGACGACCTAAAGCAATTACAAAAACACCATATTGGAGAGAGAGACACAAAGATATAGATAAGGCTATATTTAAAACCAAAGAGGTCAAAGATAAATCAAACTGTATTGCTTGTCATAATAATATTGATAAAGGTATGATAGATGATATGGATATAACTATATATAGAATAAAAAAAAATAAAGATTAGATATTTCAGTTAATTATTAGTTTTACTTCTGTATAATATAACTTGTACTTATAAATAGGAGTTATTTACTCCTATTTATAAAAGATATTATACTTAAAAGGAGTACGGATGCAGGTTGAAGTATCGAGAAGAAAATTTCTTCAAGGTAGTGTTGCTATGAGTATTGTAGGTGGTTCTAGTATAGGGGTTACTAATCTTTTAGCTAGTCATAATGAGAAAGAGTCTAAAACTTCCATTACCACTAAAACTGGAACAGGTGAAGCAAAAGAGATAGCTACTCTATGTGAGATGTGTGTAAATAAATGTGCAGCACTTGCTAGAGTAGAAGATGGTATTGTAACTAAACTTAATCCAAACCCTCGTTTCCCAAAATCAAAAAATATGTTATGTCCTAGAGGAAATGCAGGTATTCAAGCACTATATGACCCTGATAGATTGAAGCATCCTATGATTAGAGTTGGTAAAAAGGGTGAGGGTGAATTTAAAAAGGTATCATGGGAAGAGGCTTATGAGGCTATATTAAATGGTACTGATAAATTTACTGGTATGAATAAAATTCTTGATGAAGAGAAAGATAACCGTTCATCATTTTTATTTTGTGCAGGTGAGGGTATGGCAGAACATACATTCAAGCAATTCTACTCTGCATTTGGTTCAGCAAACTGGCTAAATCATGCATCACTTTGTCTTCAAACTGTAATTTCTGGTTATGGTGTAACTCTTGGTGGTTATCCACAAGCTGACCTTGATAATGCTGAGTATGTTATTATGGCTGGTGCTAATAGAGCAGAAGCAATTGTAACTCCTGATACTATGGATATATTTAAAAGAACTAAAAGAAGAGGGGCTAAACTTATCTGTATTGACCCTAGATTTACAAATACAGCAGCAAAAGCAGATAAATGGTTAGCAATTAACCCTGGTACTGATTTGGCATTTGTATTGGCACTTACTTATGTAGTAATCACAGAAGAGCTTTATGATAAGAAATATGTAGAAGAGAATGTAGCTGGATTTGATAAATATAAAGTTAATATTTTAGATAATAAATATACTCCAGAGTGGGCAGAAAAAATTACAAATATTAAAGCTAAAGAGATTTATAAAATAGCTAGAGAGTTTATGGCTCATGCTCCTAAAGCAGTATATTACCCAGGTAGAAGAAGTACATTCTCTAATAATGATTTTCAACTCCGTCGTGCAATGGCAATTTTCCAAGGTATTAGTGGTGGAGTAGATACTAAAGGTGGATTAGTATTTGGTAAAAAACTTAAATTATCTCCTCATGCAAGTCTTGTACCATTATATGATAGAGCTCAAGCTAGAGCAGTTAATAAAGTAGAGAGAACAAAAGGGCAAGTTGGTTATTCTGATTGTGCTGTTGTATCTGGTGGAGGCTCTTGGGTAGGTTGGAGAAATAGATATTTAGAGAATAAAATGCCATATAATGTACGAGGAATGTTTATATATAAGCATAATCCGATGATGAATATGCCAAATACTCAAAAAACTGCTCAAATGTTAGAGAAGATGGAATTAGTTGTAGCAATAGATACAATGCCTAGTGATACTGTAATGTATGCTGATGTTGTACTACCTGAATGTACATATCTTGAACGAACAGACCCTGTAAAAACTTTTGGTGGAGTAGAGCCTTCTATTGCTCAAAGAAATAAGGTATTAGACCCTATGTTTGAAACTAAACCAGTGATGGAAATTCTAAGAGGACTAACTGAAAAAATCTCTAAACCTATTTTTGATATAACTAAAAAATATGATGAAGAGGTTCAAAGTGAAATCAAAGATAGTAGTGAAGAAGAGGTATATGCTGAATTTGATTTAACTAAACCATTTGAACACTCTCAAGAAGAGGTAAATGAACATATGGTTAAAGGTCTTTATGGCGAAGAGGCTGTTGAAGCACTTAAGAAACATGGTGTTTTCTATCCTGATATGGATAAGTACTTCAAGCAAGTTAGTGCTAATGAACATCAATATTATCCCCAAAAGAAAAAATATTATAGTGTAAATGGTGGTAAGGCTAAAACAGAGAGTAAAAAAGTAGAGTGTTATCTACCAAACCTTGCTAAAAAATGTGTTGATCCTATGCCTATGTGGCATGATGAGTATAATTTTAATGTACCAAATGGTAAATTTAGACTTCTTACAGGAAGACATGCACAATTTACACAGAGTGGAACATCAAATAATGCTGTACTTAGAGACCTTATGCCAGAAAACTATTTATGGATAAATAGAAGAGTAGCAGAGAAAAAACATATTAAATTTGGTGATATGATAGAGATTTCAAGTAGTGTTGGTAAAACTAGAATTAAAGCATATCCAACAGAAAAAATAGCACCAAATCAACTATTCTTTGTTCATGGATTTGGAGAAGAGAGTGAGTCGTTAACTTGGGCTTATAAAAATGGTGGAAATGATAATGCAGTAATTGAAGATATTATAGAACCAGTATATGGTGCTTCATCAATGCATGAGACTAATGTAGAAATAAGAAAGGTATAATTATGGCAAGATATGGAATGGCACTTGATTACAAAAATTGTATCAATTGTAAAGCATGTGAAGTAGCCTGTAAAGAGGAAAATGGTGTACTTCTTGGTGCTGATAAGCATAGAATTTGGGTTGGAGTTAAAGAGATAGAGGGTGAGTATCCTCTACTTGATATTGTTTCATCTACATTTATGCCATCACAATGTCAGCACTGTGATGATGCTCCTTGTGAGATGGTATGTCCAACACATGCCACATATTATGATGATAATAATGTAGTAAGAGTAGATGTTGATAAATGTATTTTATGTAGTTACTGTATGAATGCTTGTCCTTATGATGCTAGATATGTAGATGATAGAACTATGACTGTTGATAAATGTACTTTCTGTAGTGATACAAGACTTGAAAGAGGTGAAGTTACAACAGCTTGTCAAAATACTTGTCCTACAAAAGTAAGAACATTTGGTGACCTTGATGACCCAGATAGTGAGATTAGTGAACTACTACGAACTAGAGAACACTTCTCTCTCAAAGCTAATCTTGGGACTAAACCAAAATTATTCTATCTAACATAAGGAGATAAATGATGAATATTGAAAAAATAAAAGAGTTTATAACAACTATTCCAGTAAATAAAGTTTGTGCTAGAGATTTAATGGCATTTGAAAAGACTCCTAGAAATAATATACTAGCAGTAGTAATATTTAGTTTTTTAGCTATGTTAGTAGTAGGTGTAGCAATATATTTAGGACAAGGACACCATGCCTATAATGTTACAAGAGAACACCCATGGGGATTGCTTATTGCTGTTTATATTTTCTTTGTTGTTAGTTCAACAGGATTATGTATTGTAGGTTCACTTGGTGATGTATTTGGGTTTAAAGATTATGAACTTATCTCAAAAAGAGCAATATTTGGTTCAATCGTAACAATACTTGCAGGTTTTACTGTAATTGCTTTTGAGATTGGACATCCTATAACTATGATGATATATAATATAGCCTCACCAGGACTTACAAGTGCTATTTGGTGGATGGGTACTTTATATGGATTATATCTTACATTTATGGTTATTGAATTTATTTTCTTATTAAAGCATGATATGAAAATGGCTAGATATTTTGGTCTTACAGGACTTTTAGTGGGGCTTGCTGCTCACTCAAACTTAGGTAGTGTATTTGGATTTTTGAATGCTAGACCAATATCAAATGGTGTATTTTATCCAACATACTTTATTCTAACAGCATTTATTACAGGTATATTTATAGCATTTATACTTATGGGCTTTAGATATAAATTAGATTTCTCAGAAAAAGTAAAAACTATGCTTACTGGACTTGCTAAAATTCAGGCACTATTAATATCTATATTAATATTTTTTGTAACTTGGAAAATGCTAACAGATATTTATGGTGGAATGCCAAATCGTGCTGAAGTTGCTATTCATATTCTAGGTTCTTGGACATTCTGGGCAGAGGTAATATTGGCTATGGTTATTCCTTTATATCTTATTTTAAAAGATATGGGTAAATCTCATGTTATTCTATTTTGGGCTTCAATGAGTGGTATGGTTGGAATTTTCTTTATGAGATATAATCTTGTTCATGATACTCAACTTAAACCTCTTCAAATGTTAAAAACAAGAGAGTATCAAGTAGCTCCTGAGTGGATTCACTATTTCCCAAGTTCTACTGAAATTATGATTTCTCTTGGTGGATTAGGACTATGTATGGCTATGTATTATGTAGGTACAAAAGTATTTAATCTTGATGAAGATACTAAAGAGGTAAAATAATATAAAAGATGGTGGATAAATTCCACCATATATACTCTCTCAAAGTTGTGTTATAATACCACTATGAATAATAAAAAAGCCTTTACCTTAATTGAGATGTTAATATCTATCTTATTAATGACTCTAATTGTTGCTACTATGATGTTTGCATTTAAATATAGTATTAATGAATTTAAACGAATAGACTCTCTTGTACCTCAAAAAGTCTTAAAATATCATCAATTAGCATCTTTAATTAATGGTATGTTTCCTTATGTTATAGAGGTTCAAAGAGGATTTGAAAAGAAAAAATATGAGGCTTATATCTATCTCAAAGAGGACTCATTAGAGTTTATATCCAAAAATCCAATATATAGCGATAAAATATCTATATCCAAACTAAAATGTGATGATGGGAAGCTAAAATATTATGAGAAATTATTATACTCTAAAGATAGTAATTACCTTAAACCAAAAATAGAAGAGAGCGATTTTAGAGATATATTTTATCAAGATTTAGATAGTTGTATTTTTAGTTATGAGTTAAATAAAGGTAGAGATAACCCTACTCTAATAAGAGTTAAAACAACAACTGATAATAAAACCAAAGAGTATATATTCACCCCTGTTATAGATATTAATAATACCCGTATTATACTACAACTCAATACAAAGATATTTTAATGAAAAAAGCTTATGTACTCTCTATTATACTCTGGATAGTAGCAGGAATGGGTAGTATTACAATATTCCTAAGTTCTATTGCTAAAGAGAGAGTAGGTATATCATCAAAAATAGAAGATAAACTCAAAGCCCAAATAAAAGCTCAAGAGACACTAGAGATTATCAAATTTTATAGCTCTACAGGAAAATTTAGATTTAATAAAATCATCAACTCACACTTAGAGGATTTAAATATTCCTAGTGAAATATATATAGATGGTAGAGAGATGATAATTAATGATACTAATATATCTATAATGGATAGTGGAGGATTATTTAATCTACTATTTCTTGATGGAGGTAGATTGGGTAAAGAGTTAGATAAAAATAATGCAAATATTATAAAAGATAGTATATATGATTGGGTTGATGATGATATATTTATGAAACTAAATGGGGCAGAAGATGATTATTATAGAGTTATTAGCGATGATAAATATGAAGCAAGAGATAAAAGAGGTATTCAAGATATAGAAGAACTTAAACTTATCAAGGGTATAGATGGAGATAAAATCAGTGAGATAAAAGATGATTTTGTATATGCCCATACTCATAAAAATAATCTATCTGTTATATCAAAAGAGAGATTTAAATATGTTATGGATATATCAAATATATATAGAGATGAAATTTTTGCCCCTAGAGAAGAGGGGGATATGATAGGCTTTGTAAATGCTATAAATAAATTAAAAATCCCAAACTTTATGTATCTATATGGATTTTACCCATCAAAAGTATTAAGAGTAGATATTAAATCAAACTATAAAAATGCCATAGGAGTAATAAACTCTACAATAGAGGTACACTTTGCAAATAAAGAGAGATTTACATATAAATATAATGAGTTTTAAAATTATATCTACTCTTTTAAGATTTAATCTAATCTCATTCGCACAGACTCCTCATGAGCAGTTAGCCCCTCTACATTTGCTATCAATGCACAAGCCTCACCAATCTCATTAATCCCCTCTCTACTCATAGATATAATAGATGATTTTTTCAAAAAGTTATCTACACTTAGAGGTGAATAAAATTTAGCTGTCCCACCCGTTGGTAAGGTATGATTTGGTCCTGCTACATAATCTCCTATTGGTTCAGGTGTATAAGCACCCAAAAATATCGCCCCTGCATGTCTAATTTTGCTCAAAAGCTCCATTGGATTAGATGTAACTACTTCAAGGTGTTCTGGTGCTATATCATTCATAAGCTCTATCGCCATATCCATATTATCAGCTATGATTATAGCCCCTCTTTTTTCAATAGACTCTCTTGCTATATCTTCTCTACTTAGAGTTTTAAGTAATCTCTCTACTTCATCACTTACCTTGCGAGCTAAATCCTCATCAGTTGTAATCATAATAGAACTTGCCATCTGGTCATGTTCTGCTTGAGATAACAAATCAATCGCCATAAAATCAGCTCTAGCACTACTATCTGCTAATATTCCAATCTCACTAGGTCCTGCTATCATATCAATATTTACTTCACCATATACAAGTTTTTTAGCCGTAGCTACAAATATATTACCCGGTCCTGTGATGACATCAACTTTTGGAATAGACTCTGTCCCATAAGCCATAGCACCAATAGCACTTGCCCCACCAACTTTAAATAGTTTTTTGATACCACATAGATGACAACCTGCTAAAAGAAGCTCATTTATCTCATTATCAGGTGTAGGAGTACAAACCACAATATCTTTAACACCTGCTACAATAGCAGGAATAGCATTCATAAGCAAACTACTAGGATACGCAGCTTTTCCCCCTGGGATATATAACCCTGCTCTATCTACTGCCGTTACCTTTTGACCCAACATATTACCATTATCTTCAAAATCAATCCACGACTTTGGCATAAGTTTTTGGTGATATGACTCTATTCTATCATAAGCTAAATGCAGGGCGTCTCTTAGATTACTATCAATATTTTCATAAGCTTTTTTCATATCATCTACTGATACTATTAACTCATTATCATCTATGGGAGTCCATCTATCAAATTTGGCAATTTGTAATTTAAGTGCTTTGTTTCCACCATTTTTAATCTCTTTTAAAAGTGAATTAACAGTATCTGTAACACTATCAATATCCATAGCACCTCTTGCTAAAAGCTCATTAAATTCATCTTGGAAATTATCATCTGTTGTTTTAAATATTTTCATTTTTTACCCTTATATAGTAGGCTTTATCCTACTGTAAAACTAAAAGAAGTATATCTAAAAACCTATGAAATTATAATAAAGGAGATTGCACCAAAATTTTAATTTAAATAAAAAAAGCTATAATAAAATAAAAAGCCAAAAGATGAACTTTTAATCTAGGTAAGGAAAAAAATGAAAAAAATAAGTTTAGCACACTCACCAGATGCTGATGATATATTTATGTATTATGCGATTAAGTTTGGTTGGGTAGATAGTAGAGGTTATGAGATTGAGAGTATAGGATTAGATATTGAGACTCTAAATGTAGAGGCACTTAAAGGTAGTTATGATATTAGTGCTATTAGTTTTGGGGCATACCCATATCTCAAAGATGATTATGCCCTATTACGAACTGCTGTAAGCTTTGGAGAGGGGTATGGACCTAAGCTTATCAAGAAAAAGGGTATAGAGTTAAAGAGAAATTTCAAAGTAGCACTATCAGGAAAATATACAACAAACGCTATGCTTTTTAGAATATATTATCCAAATGCAAGAGTAGTATATATGGACTTTTTGGAGATAGAAAAAGCTGTAATAGATGGAGAGGTTGATGCAGGAGTATTAATTCATGAGTCTATATTAGATTTTGATGATAGCTTAGAGGTAGAAAAGGAATTATGGGATATTTGGATAGAACTTGCCAAAGAGGAGTTACCATTGCCATTAGGTGGTATGGCTATTCGTCGCTCAATCCCACTTAATCGTGCTATTGAATTAGAAGAGATTTTAATTGATGGTGTAAAGGTAGCAAATGAGAAAAAAGTAGAACTATGCCAAAAATTAGAAGAGGAAAATCTTGTGCGAATAGGTAGTGATATGTTAAATAAATATCTTGATATGTATGCTTCTGATGACTCTATTGAACTTAGCGATATTCAACTCAAAGCCCTTGATAGATTATATGAGATAGGATTTGAGAATGGAGTATTTGATAAACCTATAAAGACTATTGATTATTTAATTCCTAAAGAGTATAAAGAGTTGAGAGAGTTGTAAATGTATAAAGATTTTGATAAATGGAATGAGATAAAAAAATCTACTAACTCTTCTAATAGAAAAGTATATTTTAAAGAACGAGATATTTTTTATATTAAAATAGGTGAAAATATTGGCTTTGAACAGAGTGGTAAAGGAGATATGTTCTTAAGACCCGTTGTTGTGCTTAAAAAGTTTAATAATAATTTTTTTATGGGTGTGCCTATTACTACTACAATTAAAAAAGGTATATATTATTTTGAATTTAAATTTACAAATAAAAAAAGTAATGCTATTTTATCACAAATGAAATCGTTTGATATTAAACGAATAAAACATAAAATAGGAATGATTAGTGAAAGAAATTTTATAAAATTAAAAAGCAAAATTACAAATTTATATGGAAATATGTTAGCTTCACCCAAAGGTGAAGACGATCCCGAAGGAATTTGTAAGTGAATTATAACATAAATATACAATTAAATCAAATCAAGGTTTAAAATGAAAATTAAAACAATAAATTTCAAAAAATTCTCAAGCATCAAAGTAGGTACTCTAATAGATGTATTAATAATAGAAAGAGATGATAATATACCAACTGATAGGTTTATAATTGGTGGTGCTAATAATCTATTGGTATCTCCTAATCCACCTCCTCTTATGATGTTATCTAAAGATTATGATTATATTAAATTAGAAGATAATAGACTAATTATTGGTGGTGCTACTAAGAGTGGTAAAATCTTCTCTTTTGTTAAAAAGCATAATATCGCAGGATTTGAATTTCTCTCAAAATTACCAGGGACTTTAGGTGGATTGGTGGCTATGAATGCAGGGCTTAAAGATAGAGAGATTTTTAATCTAATTTATAGTGTTAAGATAGGTGATAATTACATATTAAAAGATGATATAGATTATGGATATAGATATGCTAGACTTGATGGAGTCGTAACAGAAGTTATATTTGATATTAAGTATGGATTTGATAGTAGTGAAGTAGAAATACTTAAATCTATGAGAGCTAATCAACCCTCAAATCCTAGTGCTGGTTCTGCTTTTAAAAATCCTATTGGAGATTATGCAGGACGGCTTATTGATGAGATTGGATTAAAGGGAATGAGAGTAGGTGATATGGCTTGGAGTGATATTCATGCTAATTTTTTGGTAAATTTGGGAGATGGTAAATATGAAGATGCAATTTATCTTATTAATGAAGCCAAAGGTAGAATCAAAGATAAATTTAATATAGAACTTCAAGAGGAGATTTTGATTTTAGAAAAAAGATGATTATTGATTAATTATCTTTTTTACTAAATAGAGTCCCCTTATTATGAATACCCTTCATTAAAAATTCTCTTGCCGTCGTCAAATCAAAACCACTACACAAAAACATCTCTTTGTTATTATTCATAATATACTCACCTGCTTTTAGCTTTGTTACAATTCCACCTGTGGCAAATTGGCTATTTGGGGTATGGGCTTGTGTGAGTTCATTATCTTCAATTTTATTTACTATTTTTCTAATCGTTGCATTTGGGTTATCTTTTGGGTTACTATCATAATATCCCTCAATATCACTTAAAATTATTAACATATCAGAGTTTGTATATTGTGCTACATGGGCTGATAGTTGGTCATTATCTCCAAAGAGTTGGTCTGGTGTAGTAGATATATCATTCTCATTTACGATTGGTAGTATATTATTTTCTAATGTTGTATCTATAATTTGTTGAAATATTTTGGTACGAGTGCGTGAATCAAAATCATCTTCAGTGAGTAAGATTTGAGAGGTATTGACATCATAAATATCAAACATACTCTTATAGCTACTCATTAAAATTGGTTGTCCTGCTGATGCTAGAACTTTTTTGCTGATATGTTGGTTTCTATCAAGTTTGAGTGCTGTATATCCTGCGGCTACTGCTCCTGAACTTACTAATATCACTTCATATTTTTTTCTAGCCTCTGCAAGGAGTGAGACAAGATTTAGCATTCTCTCTTTTGCGATACTATTTGTATCTGTTAATACAGAACTACCTACTTTAAATACAATTCTTTTCAAACTTTAAATCCTTTTTATTATAAGATAGTTAATAGATACAATGAAATAAGTGATACTCCACCTATCATATATAGTGCATAATATCTTACATTTGCACTTTGAGATGAGGCAAAATTATAAGCTACTTGTAGATATAGTTGGCTAATACCATCTATAAATCCATCTACTATTTTATTATCTACTATATTATTGAAAAATATAGCAACTCTTCTTAATCCTTTGATAAATATAATATTATATACTCTATCTATATAGAATCTATCTACTATAATTTGCTCAAATTTATTATAACTCTTCTCTTGTGATGGAAGAAAATATAATCTATATGCTAGAAATATACCTAATAGAGAGACACTCATACTAATAAGTGCTAATATATACTCTAATTTATGTGAGCTATGTTGTATATGCTCATCTAAAGCTAGAAATGATGAAAATGAGTTACTGCCTCCATAAGCCTCATTAGCACCCAAAAATCCAACAACAATAGAACCAAATGCTAGGATATATAGAGGGTATATTAGAGTCTTATCAAGGCTTTTAATATTATCATAGCTTTTATCATCTCCAAAAAATACTATAAAAAGCATTTTAAACATATATAATGAGGTTAGAAATGCTACAAATACTCCAACTCCCCATATAATATAGTTATGATTTAAAAAAGCAGATGAGAGTATGGCATCTTTGGAGAAAAATCCTGCAAATGGGAAAATTCCACTAATTGCAAGAGAGGCTATTAACATTACAATAAAAAGTTGTGGTTTATATTTTTTGAGATTACCCATTTTAAATATATTTTGTTCGTGATGAAGTGATATAATAATAGCACCTGCACCCATAAATAGAAGTGCTTTAAAAAATGCGTGTGTAAAGATATGAAAAATCCCACTACTATAAGCACCCAATCCAACTGCTACAAACATATATCCAAGTTGGCTCATAGTAGAGTATGCCAAAATCTTTTTAATATCATCTTGATATAGTGCTACTACTGCCCCAAATAGAGCCGATGATATACCAATAAATGCTATAAACTCTCCAATAGATGGTATCTCATTATATAAAAATCCAAATCTTGCTACCATATAGACACCTGCTGTTACCATTGTAGCTGCATGGATAAGAGCTGATACAGGAGTAGGTCCTGCCATAGCATCAGGAAGCCAAACAAATAGAGGTAGTTGAGCAGATTTACCCATAGCACCAACAAATAGAAAAAACCCTATAATACTAAGAGTATGATTATCTATTAGTGATATACTATTTTTAATATCTATAAACTCATATCCATTACCCTCTAAAGATATAAATAGTGTAGCAAGGGCTATTATAAATCCAAAATCCCCTACACGATTGACTATAAAGGCTTTATTTGCTGATGTGATATTATCATACCCTTGATGGTAATATCCAATTAATAGATAAGAAGCAAGTCCTACAAGTTCCCACCCAATAAACATTATAATAGGATTTGATGCCAATACAAGAAGCAACATACTACCTAAGAAAAAATGAAAATAGGCAAAAAATTTACCAAATCCATCATCATCACTCATATATGAAGTGGCATATATATGTATAAGCATACCAATAAATGATATAAAACTTATCATCACTACACTTAATCTATCTGCTATAAATCTCAAATCAATTTGAAACTCTCCTACATCTATCCAGTTAAAAAGATAACTCTCTAATATATAACTGCTACTATGTTGTGTGCTATTATATATAATAATAAAAGTTAAAATTGTAACAATTACAGGGGTCGTAACTGCTATTATATTATATAACTTTTTTTCTATTTTGAGATTGGATAGATAAAGAGATGCCAAAACCATAGAGGATATAAATGGTAATATTACAATAAGAGCCAAAATTATACTCATATACTCTCCTCATTTCTAAGATTTGTAAAGGTTTCTGTATCAATAGTCTTGGTGCTTTTATAAAGATATACAATAATTGCTAAAAATATTGATGCCTCTGATGCAATAACAGCTATCATAAGAAGAGCCATAATAGAGCCATCTTGGGAGTTATTAGCCCTTGAAAATGTAGCTAATATTAGGTTTACACTACTTAACATTAATTCAATAGATAGATATATTACAAAAAGATTTTTACGGATAGTAAGCCCCAACAGCCCTATACCAAAAAGGATTGTAGCTAAATATAAAAAATGGTGAGGAGTCATAGATTGAGCCTTCTTTTAGATATTATAATAGAACCAATTAGAGCTGATAAAAGTAGTATAGATACAATCTCAAAAGGTAGTACCCAATTAGAAAAAAGAGTAGTACTTATACTTTGAATTGTCCCAAATGAACTATCCACCTCTACAAATTTAATATCTAATGATGATATAGCTTTGAAAATCACAAGTATAATTGGTAAAATTAGTATAGAAGATAAAAATATACTTTTGGGTGATACTCTATGTTTTGGAAGGTTATCTCTCTTGATATTTATAGAAGTTATTATCATAAGTGATAGTGTAACGACTGCCCCGACACTCACTAATATTTGAGCCAAAAATAGAAAACTTTGATGAAGGAGTGCAAACATCCCAGCCATAGCTATCATAACTAATAAAAAACTAATAGCACTATAAACACTCTGTTTAAAGCTAATCATACTAATCGCACCTATTACTAAAAATAGTGCCAAAATAGAAAAAATAATAGACTCTAACAACTATATCTCCCTTAAATTACCTTATTTCGTAATTATAGTCTTTTTTAGTTAAGTTAATAATATATATGATAAAAAACTCATTATATTTTAAATTAAGTTGGATTGCAGTATAATATATTAATATAAACTTAAAATATATTATTATAGTAAAGATTTAATAAATTAAAATTATCGGTGGTTCTTTGTCCTATATATTAATAAGGGAGTTGTTTATATTTGTAGTCTAGTTATGATATAATGATAGCATGAAAAAATTTATAAACTTATTAACTCTTATCGCTATAAGTTTCTCAATAGCCCACGGAGTAATCATTGATACCCATCAAGATAACCACTGTTCTATAAATGAGTTTGTAGTAGAGTTTTCAGAACCTTTGATTCACGATATAGAGGAGCATAATGGAGATTTATGTAATACTCATTTTATGTTACATATAGTTATATATACTTAGATAATACCTTTCACCCTCCTATCTCAACCAATAGCTATGAGAATAGAGGAGCTTTTAGAGGGTGTCCAATCAGAACTTGCCATTAAGATATATGGAGAGAACCAAAAAGTAATGGGCAAAATTGCCAAAGATATTCAAGAGGCATTAGAGGGAATTGATGGACTACACGAGGTAGAGGTAGAACCACAATTAGGACAAGCTAATATTATAATCTCACCCAACTACCAAGCACTTAAAAGATATGGTATCAAAGTAAGTGAGATTATGCAACTTATTAGAAATGGAGTAGGAGAAGAGCCAATAACCCAAAAAATTGAGGGTGTCAAAAGATTTGGAGTAGTCCTCAAAATCAAAAATGCCAAAGATGATATAGATAGTATCAAAAAAATCATAATTCGCTCACAAAATGGAGTGGTGGTAACTCTTGATGAGGTGGCTAATATAGAGATAAAACAGGGTGCTTCATTTATCAAACGACAAAATTTAAATAGATATATGGTATTAGGAGTAGAGAGCGAAGGACGAGATATAGCCTCACTTGTAGCAGAAGCAAACCAAAATATAGAAGCCAAAGTCAAACTACTCTCAGGATACTACATAGAGTGGGCAGGAAAGTTTAAAAATATGCAAGAAGCAACAGATAAATTAATGATGATAATCCCTATCTAAGGCTAAGACCTGTATTAATGACAGCATTTACAACCCTATTTGGAATACTACCACTTCTATATGCTACGGGTGTAGGGAATGAGATACAATATCCATTATCGGTTGTAATTGTAGGTGGAATTATTAGTTCTACGATTTTGATTCTTTTAGTTTTACCTGTGGGGTATTTTTGGGTTTATAGGAGGGAAGCAATGCCAAAAGTTTAACCTCTTTTTATTGTTAGCACCAAATAAATATCAAATATAAATATGCGTGGGAATATATAGATAATATTAAATAGTAATTTACTCTACCAATCTATCTATATCTTGCCAATTTGAAATAGAAGAATTTTTTAATTTAAGAGTATTATACCTAAATAATATAATATTTTTGAAAATATTTTTATACCATAAGCTCATTAAAAATTTTATGGTATAATTAAGCTAATTAAATTATATTGGAGTATATTATGCGTTTTAGATTAGCTTTTAGTATGATAGAATTAGTAATGGTTATAGTTGTTATTGGTATTTTGGCTTCTGTGGCTATACCTAATATGGATAAAGATATAAGACAAGGTGCAATTGATACTGTTCTTTCTGATGTAAGATTAGCTCAACAAAATGCTTTATCAGATGATAAGCATGATGTAAATAATACTAAATGGCAGAGAGCTTATTGGCATTTTGCTTATTATACATGTGGTAATGATGTTGTTTATAGAGTGGCTTCTGATGTTGATTTTGATGGTACTATTACAAATAGTGAGTCTGCTCTAAATTCAAAAGATAATAAATATCTATTTGCAGATTGTAATGATTTAGATGATAAAGATAACTCTCCTAAAGTTAATTTAACTAGAGAACATGGAATAAGTTCAGTAACTACTACTGGTGCTTGTCAAGATAGTCATATTTTAGCTTTTGATAATTTAGGTAGATTACACTCTGATATAACAAGTGAGTTACCAGATTATGCTCATCTTGTAACAAAAGATAGCGATAAGTGTCAGATGAGATTTTCATTTCAAGATGATAATTTAAAACCATTTACTTTGGAAGTAACACCTATTGTAGGACATATTAAAATAGTAGAACAAGAGTATTTATAAGTATAATATTCTTATGGTATAATTGAAGTATTATATAAGGATAAAGGAATCCATTAGATGTCTGTTATACTTTCATTACTAATTATTTTACCAATACTTACTGTGTCAATTTTAGGGATAAGTAGGGCTTCTATTAATATACTTCGTATCTCTTCTTTGAGTATATCTATTGTGGTTTTTGTATTAATTATACTATTGACTTTTCAATTTGATACATCACAAGAGTTACAATTTATATCCAAAGTACCATGGATTATCAATTATGGTATTAGTTATTATATTGGGATAGATGCTCTCTCACTCGTTTTATTACTTTTAATCTCTCTTCTTATGCCTTTGATTTTTATATCTATTTGGCATAGAGAGGAGAAGGGGTATTTTTATAATCTACTACTATTACAATCAGGTGTAATTGGTGCTTTAGTATCATTAGATTTAATCCTATTTTATCTCTTTTGGGAGATAATGCTACTTCCTATATTTATTATGATTGGTAAATATGGATATGGTAAAAAAGAGTATAACTCAATGAAAATTATTTTGATGACAGTATTTGGTTCTATGAGTATGCTTTTTTCAATTATATATTTAGGATTTATGCACTTTGAGAGTTATGGAGTTTGGAGTTTTGCATTAGATGATTTGGCTAGACTTAATCTATCAGTTAATAGCAATATTATTTTAGCAGGTGGGTTTTTATTAGCATTTTCTATCAAAATTCCTCTTGTTGGGCTTCATACTTGGATAGCTCCTGCTTATGCTTCTGCACCTACTCCTGCTTTGGTGGTCTTATCAGCTATTATGGCAAAATTGGGTATTTATGGATTATGGAGATTTGGGTTTGAGCTTTTTAGTGCTACATTTGTATATTATCAAAGTCTTGTTACTATTTTGGCTATTATAGGTATGATATTTTATGCTATATCTGCAATTATGCAAGATAATCTTAAACGAATGTTTGCTTTCTCCTCTGCTTCTCACCTCTCATTAATTGCACTAGGACTATTTTTGGCTAATATCTACTCTTGGAGTGGGAGTTTATATCTTATTATCTCTCATGCTCTTGCAAGTGCAGGTATATTTTTGATGATAGGTATGATAGGTAATAGATTAGATACAATTAAAATATCTAATCTTGGTGGTATAGCTTCAGTTGCTCCACGATTTACATTTTTCTTTGCTCTATTTGCATTAGGAATTGTAGGAGTACCTATGACGGGGGGATTTGTAGCAGAGATGTTGATTATTTTTGGGGCATTTAAGTATAGCTTTGTAGTAGGAGTATTTACAGCATCTACAATGGTGGGGGCAATAATATTTGTATTTTGGATGTTACAACGGACAATATTTTCTAAAGCTATGACAAAAGAGTTTCCTGATTTATCAAAAAGAGAACTATTAATTATTATACCATTAGCTATATTATTAATAGCTACGGGAATATTTCCAAGCTTTTTTATGGAGATATTTAATACCAATTTAGAATTAATGCTACAAGGGGTAAAAATATGATAGAATTTTTAATATCTCTCTCATTAACTACAATTATTATAGGTGCAATAGTATTAATGCTTATTACACTATACAAATCTATCTCAATAGCTCATAAAAATCTATTGGCTATTGGTATATTATTTGTTGCATTTTTATTACAACTAATAATTTTATTAAATATTGATAAGAGTATATATCTATATCCTGATATTTTCAACCACTCTTTTATTGTAGATAAACTATCTACAATTTTTGATTTGATGTTTTTGGGTGGTGCTATATTTACACTTGCTATTAATAATAGATATTTTATCAATAGAGACTATTATAATGGAGAGTTTTTTTCTTTGATATTATGGAGTGTATTTGGTATGATGATGCTCTCTCATGCTAATGAATTAATATCTGCTTTTATATCATTAGAGGTAGCTTCAATTAGTATCTATACCCTTGTAGGATACAAAAAAGATGATATTAAAAGCTCTGAAGCGATGCTAAAATATATTATATTAGGAGCATTAGCAAGTTCATTTTTTATCTTAGGTACAGCACTAATTTATGGAGCAGTTGGTTCTACTGGATTTGGAGATATTCACAACTTTATAGAGTCTCATCCAACACAAGATTTATCTATGATAATAGTAGGATTATCTTTTATATTAATTACAATACTATTTAAAATCGGAGCAGTACCATTTCACTCATGGGTAATAGATGTATATCACGGAGCACCTTTTCCAATTACAATGTTTATGGCTTCTATTTTAAAAATAGCACTATTTTCTATTTTATTGAGATTATACCTTGTGGATTTCTCACACTTTTATAATATATTCTCTCCTATGCTTACATTTATAGCACTAATTACTCTTTTAGGTGGTTCATTACTTGCAATATCTCAAACCAATCTCAAAAGAATGTTAGCAGGTTCTTCTATCGTACATAGTGGGTATCTATTAATGGCATTATCATCTATCAAAAGTGATAACCAAGAGGCATCATTAGCTATTATGTTCTATCTTGTATCTTATGTAATTAGTGCTATTGGAGCATTTGGAATTCTAAGCTTTGTAGCAAGTCATCGCAAACGAAAACTTACATTTGAAGAGTTCAAAGGATTTGCACATCAAAGACCATTTTTGGGTGCAATGATGACAATTTTTATGCTCTCACTTGCAGGATTTCCATCTACTATTGGATTTTTGGGAAAATTTTATATATTTATGAGTGTGATACAATCAGGAAATATAGCATTAGCAGGATTTGGTATAGCCATAGCATTTATATCTGTATATTACTACTTCAAACTAATAGCACTTATGTACTTCTACCCATCTCCACACCCAAAAGAGAAATATAGTTTTAGTATCACAACAGTAGTTATATCTCTTCTTGCTATTGCTACAATATGGGGAGGCATTGGTACAAAGCTTATTAGCTTTTTGCCTAGTGGAGATGTATTATTAGAGATAGCTAGAGAGGCATTAATGCAAATATAATTATCACTTTATAATATTATATGACTTACTAGAGTATCATATATCTTTTTTGCTATTATGTCATTTAATAAATGCAACTATAAGTATTATACGATATACTTATAAAAAATATATTATTTACTTATATTATAAAAGGATTATAACAATGGAAAAAAAGAGTTCTAAAAAATCTTATCTTGCTAATTGGATACCATACTCACTTAAAAGATATTGGGCTTATGCTGTAGCTACTATAATGAGTTTAGTAATACCTTGGATAACAATTGGTGGCAATCATATATTTTTATTAAGTTTTGACCACAAAAAACTTCATTTAATGGGTGTAGCATTTGATATGCAAGAGTTATATTTAATGCCTTTTATATTAATGTTGCTATTTTTGGGAATATTTGCTGTAACTGCTGTTGGTGGTAGGGCTTGGTGTGGTTGGGCTTGTCCTCAAACTATCTTTAGAGTTATCTATCGTGATTTAATAGAGACAAAACTATTAGGATTAAGAAAAAGAATTAAAAATAAGCAAAAAGAGCCTGATATGAGTATTGCTTCAAATCAAGCTAAAAAAGCTGTTGCAATTTTACTTTGGTCTATATTAGCATTTATTGCATCTGCTAACTTTTTATGGTTTTTTGTACCACCAATGGAGTTTTTTGAATATCTAAAAAATCCTATGGAACATACAATATTATTTGGTACTCTTATTGGAACTGCGTTATTTATTATAGCTGATATTGTATTTATCAAAGAGGATTTTTGTATCTATATCTGTCCTTATAGTAGGGTTCAATCTGTACTTTATGATGATGATACAATTATGGCTATATATGACCCTGTGCGTGGAGGAGATATATATCAAGGGCATGGATATGATAGAGAAAAAAAGTTTGAGAAGAAAAAAGAGCTTTTAGCATTTAATCAAGATGCTGAATGTACTACTTGTGAAGCATGTGTAACTGTATGTCCTACTCATATTGATATTAGAAAAGGACTTCAATTAGAGTGTATAAACTGTCTTGAGTGTGTAGATGCATGTACTACTGTAATGGGTGCATTAGAGAAGCCATCATTAGTACAATGGACAAGTGAAAGAGAGATTAAAAGAGAGGGTAAAACTCAATATCTAAGAAACACTGTAAAAGCTTATATAGCTGTATTATCTATTATTTTAATTGCATTAGTAATGATGGGTAGTACCAAAGAACATATGCTTCTAAATGTAAATAAAAATACAAGATTATATAAAATTATGGATAATGGTGTGGTTCAAAATGATTATCTGTTTTTATTCCAAAATACAGATTCAAAAGCGCATACTTACTATTTTGAAGTATTAAATCCTGATATTAAGATTATTAAACCAACAGAGCCATTTAGATTAGGTGCAGGGAAGAAAAAGAAAAAAGTTGTAATTTTAAGAACAAGTAAAAAACTTGTAGATAATGCTAGAAAAGATACACCTATCCCTCTAAAATTAAAAGCTTATGCGATTGATGATAAAGAGAAGATTATAATTGATAGAGAGACTGTATTTATATACCCAAGAAGTGATTTATTAAAAAAATAAAAAGGAGTAAAAAATGGCAAAAAAGGTATTAATTTTGGGTGGTGGATTAGCAGGTATTGAGTCTGCTATCTACCTAAGAGAGTATGGCTTTGAGGTAACACTAATTTCAAATAGAGATTATCTATATGTATATCCTACATCTATTTGGATACCTACAGGAGAGGCTTCATTTGAAGATACTTGTATAGATTTAAAATTACTTAGTGATATTCATGGATTTAAATTAATTATAGATGAAATAACTACTATCAAAAGCTTAGAGGGTCAAGTAGAATCTAAAAATAGTAGTTATAGCTATGATTATCTAGTAGTTGCCCTTGGTAGTGGCAAGATGAGACATAAAGGGATTGAAAATACCCTTACAATTTGTGGAGAACCAAAAGAATCATTAGATATTAAAGCTAGACTTGATGAGCTTATCGCTAAAGGTAGTGGTAAAATTGCTATGGGCTTTGGTGGAAATCCAAAAGATAGTAGTAATGTTCGTGGAGGTCCTGCATTTGAGGTCTTATTTAATGTTCATCATAAGCTTGAAAAACTTGGCATTAGAGATAAATTTGAATTAACATTTTTTGCACCAATGGCAGAACCTGGTAAAAGAATGGGTACAAAAGCTTTAAAAATGATGGATATATTTTTTGATAAACTAGATATTAAAAAACAAGTTGGTAAAAAAATATTAGAGTTTAAATCGGATAAAATAATATTTGAAGATAATATAGAGTTAGAGAGTGATTTAACAATGTTTATATCTGCTGGTGATGGACATAAAGTATTTCAAAACTCTGATTTACCTCTAAATGAATCAGGCTTTGTTCATATAAATGACTACTGTGAAGTGGTTCATAATTATGATAATACTCCTGATAAATATAATGTATTTGTAATTGGTGATAGTGCTGCATTAGAAGGTCCTGATTGGAGAGCAAAGCAGGGGCATATTGCTGAAGTAATGGCAAGAAATACAGCCTTTAATATCAAAATGATAGAAGAGGGTTCAACTGCATTTAATGGATATAAAGACCATATAAATATCCTATGTGTAATGGATAGTGGAGATGGGGCAGCATTTGTATATAGAAGTGATAAAAGAGCTATGATGCTACCTATGCCATTTGTTGGACATTGGATGAAAAAAGGGTGGGGTTGGTACTATAAAAACTCAAAACTCAAAAAGATGTTTAGATTGCCTGGTATGTAGAGATACCTAAGCAATTTATTCTACTAGTAGAATTATTTTTATTTTATGCTATAATCAAAATAAAATTAGGAGAAAAATATGAGATTCTTAGATATGAAAACTGATTATGCCTTTTGTGAAAGCATAGAAGATAAATGGATTTACTTTATCAAAAACGCAAGAGCTTTAGATGTAATTCCAAAAAATACAAATAATACAATTGAAAAAGCCTATAAGATAGCAAACAGAGCAAATTTAAGTAAAGAGGAGCTTGAACTCCAAGAGAAAAGAGAAGACTTTTTGTTTATTCAAAAAAGTTCTATTGAAAAGGTTACACGAGAGGGAAGAGAAGAGGGTGAAAAAATAGGTGAAGAGAGAGGCGAAAATAAAAAAGCAATAGAGATTGCCAAAAACTTATTAGATGTTTTAGATAACCAAACTATATCCCAAAAAACAGGTTTAACGATTAAAGAGGTAGAGGATTTAAGAAACTCTTCAACCTAACCAAACTACTATAAATTATTGCTAATTACTATGGTTTCTGTGCAATATCAATAAATTGAGCGATATAATGGTGAGTTTCACCCACTCTACGGAACAAAAAGTACCTAATCACTAATTCCAAAAATCTTAAATTTTAAATAAACTAAGATATAATTCTATCATAATCAAATTAAATATAAAAATCTATAAAATATAGATAAAAAAAGAGTTTAATGTTTAACAAAAAAGAGTTTAAAAAACGAGAGAAAGATAGAAATAAACATATTATTACTATTCATGATAAAGATGGAATAAGACAAGTTACTATGGGTTATTTTGCCAAAAGGTTATTTTGGTTGATTATTCTTATTATTATTATAGTTTTATCTTTATCGTTTTTATATACTAAATACCTTGAAGATAGTTTTATAGAACTTCAATCTATTCATAAAAATACAGAGATTGAAATTGCTAAGTTAAAACTACAACAAAAAGAGATAATCACATATACTAATAAGCTAAAATCTATAATCGATACAAAAGAGAAACAAAAAGAGCATCTTCAAAACACTATTGGCTCACTTGGTGAAGAGCTTGAAAATACTCGAAATATATTAGGCATTAATGATGATGGATTTAAAATAAACTCTAATATAAATTATAGTAAACTCTCAATTGGAGAAAAAGAGGTTATTATGCACTATATTCCTAATGGTAAACCTGTACCTAGAATTACAAGAAGTAGTGGGTTTGGGTGGAGGATACATCCAATCTATCATAGACGGATTTTTCATAGGGGATTAGATATAAGTGTGCCAACTGGTACAAAAGTTATGGCTACAGCTAATGGTGTTGTAGAAAAAGTACGATATAATAAGCATACGGGTTATGGTAACTTGCTTATTATAAAGCACAGTTATGGTTTTAGGAGTGCTTATGCACATCTTAATAGTATAAGCGTAGAAGTAGGTGATTATGTTCTAAAAGGACAAGTAGTAGCTAGAAGTGGTAATACAGGACGAAGTACTGGACCACATTTACACTATGAAGTGAGGTATTTAGATAAGATATTAAATCCGAATCTATTCATCAAATGGAATTTAAAAAACTTTACAGATACAATAAAAAAGGAGAACAGAGTACAATGGCATTCGGTAGTAAAAGCAACAAAGACAATAATTCACACGGTTCAACAAGCATTATTACTCCAGGAACGAAAATTAAAGGAGAGATAAATTGTGAGAATGATATGCACATCAATGGAGAGTTTGATGGAGTATTGACTACAACAGCAGAGATTGTAATTGGAAAAACAGGATTTGTAACAGGAGAGATGAAAGCTAAGAGATTAATCGTAGCTGGAGAGTTTAAGGGTGAATATAGAGGTGATTCTATTGATATTTTACCTAGTGGTAAAGTATTTGGTGAGATTAATGTAAAAAATGTAATCATTGAACCAAATGGTATCTTTGAGGGTGAGAGTAAAATCATCAGAGAAGAAGAGGTTTTAAAACTAGAAACTAAACCAACTGATAAAAAGAAATAGATGTATCAAGCTGATATATATGAGTATCTAAAATCTTTAGATACTCTACCACACCCTACCCTATTAATATCTCAAAATGATTTAGAAGCTAAGAGTATATCTGATATATCTTCACTATTAAAAATTGAGAGTTTTGTGCTACCTGATATTAGAGTAAGTTATGGTGATGATTTACGGACTTATCAAGATGATATATTTGAACTTTTATCATCTATTTACGCATATTATCACTCTACAAGTAGTAGAAAACTATTAATTACACCCATTAGGACACTTCTATTTAATCTACCAAAAGAGGAGTATTTTGATAAGATTAAAATAGAGTTTGCTAGTAGTTTAGATATAAATATACTCAAAGATAAACTTTATAGATGGGGTTATACATTTGTAGATATAGCTTCATCTAAAGGAGAGGTATCTTTTAGAGGGGATATTATAGATATTTATCCTATCAACTCCAAACTACCATTTAGAGTAATACTCTTTGATGATGAAGTAGAGAGTATTAGAGAGTATAATCTTGATACTCAAAAGAGTATAGTAGATGAACTAGAGAGTTTTGATATTATACCTGCATTTTTGGCATTAGATGAAAATGAGTTTAAATCTCTTAATCAAAGAGTAGAGAGTAGTAATTTTGATATATTTAGTAGAGATATTAATAGTGTAGGTTTATGGTGTTTAGATGATTTAGCTCATAATTATATAGATAAATTTAACTCTATATTTACATCTAATATGAGTAGTGAATTAGAAGAGATTTATCTCCTTGATACCCCAATGATAGCTCAAAATAAATTCCAACTTCCAACTATTCCAAAAGCCAAAGAGTTTAAAGATATAGAAGTAGCTGATATTAATAAGATATTAGAGGCTCATAAATCCAAAAAAATATCTATAATTGCTAGAACTCAAAGTGTGGCAAGAGCATCTAATTTATCATCATTTAATAATATTAATTTTATATACCAAGATGGTATTGTTAATATTATGAGTGCTAGAGAGATTATATTATCTATCAATAAACCTATCAAAGCCAAACGAGTTAAACGAGCATCAATAGTTTTAGATGAACTTACACAAGGTGATTTTGTAGTACATGAAAATCATGGAATAGGAAACTTTAGAAGTGTAGAGAGACGAGAGATATTAGGTTCAAAAAGAGAATTTGTGGTAATATCATATCAAAATGATGATACTCTTTTAGTGCCTGTTGAGAACTTAGAGACTATTGATAGATTTGTAGCTGATGGTGGAAGTGTGCCAACTGTTGATAAACTAGGTAAAGTTAGCTTCAAGAGATTAAGAGGTAAAGTCAAAGATAAATTATTTGCTATTGCTTCTAATATTATAAATCTATCTGCTCAAAGGCATCTTAAGAAAGGTATAGTTTTAGATAGCTCTAAAATAGAAGTCAAAAACTTTTTGTATCAAGCCCCATTTACCCATACCCTAGACCAAAAGAGAGCTATTGAAGATATGTTAGAAGAGCTTAGTGGTGGTATAATGATGGATAGATTGCTAAGTGCTGATGTAGGTTTTGGTAAAACAGAGGTGGCTATGAATGCTATGTTTGTATCATATATTAATGGGTATCAATCTATGATGATAGTACCTACTACTCTACTAAGTAGCCAACATCTCAAATCACTACAAGAGAGATTTGGAAACTATGATATAAAGATAGCCAAAATTGATAGATTTAGCTCTGCCAAAGAGAAAAAAGAGATTTTAGCATCTCTTGAAGATGGTTCTATTGATATGGTAGTAGGTACTCACTCACTACTTAAAGCAAAATTCAAAAAATTAGCACTTGTAATAATTGATGAAGAGCATAAATTTGGAGTCAAACAAAAAGAGGTATTAAAAGAGATTAGTATAGATTCACATCTTTTGAGTATGAGTGCTACACCAATCCCTAGAAGTCTAAATCTAGCCCTATCCAAAATCAAAAGTTTTTCAGAAATTCTTACCCCACCAACCCAAAGACAAGGAGTAAGAACATTTGTCAAAAGTTATAATGATAAAGTAATCAAAGAGGCGATTTTAAGAGAGAGAAGAAGAGGAGGACAACTATTTTATGTCCATAACTCAATTGCTACTATTGAAGATAAGAAAAAAGAGCTTCTAAGATTAATCCCTAATCTAAGAATAGCTATTCTACACTCCAAAATCACAGCTCTTAAAACAGAAGATGAGATGATGAAGTTTGAAAATGGAGAGTATGATATTATGCTAAGTACCTCTATAGTAGAATCAGGTATTCATCTACCAAATGCTAATAGTATGATAGTAGAGAGTTCTGATAACTTTGGGATAGCTGACCTTCATCAACTTCGTGGAAGAGTAGGAAGAGGTGGTAAAGAGGGGTATTGTTATTTTATAGTAGAAGATAAAGAACAGCTCTCAACCAATGCCAAAAAACGACTACTTGCCTTAGAGACTCATAGCGAACTTGGAAGTGGTGCAGTATTAGCATTTCATGATTTAGAAATCCGTGGTGGTGGTAATATTATTGGAGAGGCTCAAAGTGGGCATATCAAACAGATTGGTTATTCACTCTATATCAAAATGCTAGAAGATGCTATAAGAGAACTTAGTGGAGAGAAAGAAGAGAAACATAGTGTAGATATGAAGCTCTCAATCAATGCCTATATAAATGAAGAGTTGATACCACAAGATAGACTAAGATTAGAGATTTATAGAAGGTTATCACAAACCAATAGCCAACAAGAGGTAAGAGAGATTGAGATTGAGATAGAAGATAGATTTGGTAAATTAGATGATATTACAAGAGCCTTTATAGATATGATGATAATTAAAGTATTAGCTAGAAATAGAGGAGATATATCAAAAGTATCAAGCTATGGGGAGAATATATTTATTGAGTTTATTGATGAGAGCAAAAGTAGAGAGGTATTAAAAGCAAATTCCAAAGATGATGATGATATTCTTAAATCTGCAATGAGCTATTTTATAAAAAAATGAGACAAAATATACCTTGGATAGAGAGCTTTATATTAGATTTAGCCTACTCTATCAATAGCTCAACCCTATATCAAAATAGAAAAAAGTTTTTTTATAATCTATTAGAAAATAGTAACTATAAGTATAAACGATATTTTGATATGTTTATGATAACTCTTATCTTTATGAGTTTAGCTATTTTTATCAAAGAGATTAAACCAAACTATCATAATCAAATCCTACTTATTTTTAATAACTATATTATCTCTTTTATATTTTTGGTAGAGTATATTTTGAGATTATGGGTAAGTTCTGATATTAGTAAAATCATAATAGAACAGAGCGAACATAATGAGATGTTAAATGAGGATTTTTATATATTTTTGACTCTCAAAAAGATTATGAAAATAAAGCTAAGATATATCTATTCACCCAAAGCCATTATTGACCTATTAGCGATTTTACCATTTTCTCATGAGATAAAGCTTCTTAGAATATTAATACTATTTAGAGTATTTAAGCTATTTAGATATGCCAAAAATATTCAGACATTTACATCTATTATCAAAGCAAAAAGATTTGAATTTATAACTCTTTTGGTATTCTCATCAGTTGTAGTTTTTATCTCTTCAATATTGATATATGCAATGGAAGCTAATAATAATAATTCACCTATTAATACACTCTTTGAAGCAATATACTGGTCAATAGTTACTATATCTACGGTGGGTTATGGGGATATGACACCTATTACTCAAGCAGGGCAAGTTGTGGCTATATTTGTAATTATTACAGGTATTACAGTATATTCATTTACCACTTCACTAATAGTTACATCTTTTACAGAAAAACTTGATGAGATAAAAGATAAAAAACTTATCTATGATATATCTAAACTAAAAAATTTTTATATTATTTGTGGTTATGAAAATATATCCAAAGAACTAGGTAAAAAACTCAAAAAGCACTCCAAAGTAATTATTATAGAAAAAGATAAAGATAAGGCAGATAGAGCATCAAAAGATGGTTTTATGGTACTTAATCAAGACCCAGCATCTATAAGTAGCTATAAAAACCTACATATAGATAAGTATGTAAAAGCTATCATCTCCCTAGCTTCAAGTGATGTCTATAATGTATATACAGCCCTTACCATTCGTTCATTTAATAAAAAAGTTAGACTATTATCAATTTTGATAAATCAATCAAATAGAAGTAAATTAAAGTTTGCAGGAGTAGATGAACTATTTTATGAAAAAGAGCTTGTAGGAGTAGTAGCAAAAGAGATTATAGGACAATCTGTTGCTTTTGAAACTATTCATGCTATGAGAATAAATTATAATGCAATAGAGCTACAAGAGCTATTAATGAATAGTAGAATTATAGAAAATTTTAAAAAAATTGGAGAGCTACATAGTAGAAAATATAGAGTTATACTATTAGGAATTTACAAAAAAAGTGCTAGTGATTTTATATTTAATCCAAATGATGATACTCCATTAGAGATAGGAGATTACCTATTAATCATTGGTAATATGGAATTTTTGAAATCATATAATATATATCTACATAAAAAGAGTTAAAATGACAGAAGAGAATGCTTTAATATTTGGAAATAACGATTATGCCACAGAGATAGAAAAAAATATAAAATATAGATATAAATATGTAGAGATATTTAAACTTGATGGAGAGGGAGAAAATAGTTTTGATTTAAGTAATAATTGGGATAATATTAATAGTAGATTTGATATAAATAATAGTATAGCCTTTTGTGTAATAGATGATATGGCAAAAAATATATTTCTAACAATATCACTTAGAGAAGCATTTAAAGACCTAATAATTGTAGCCCTAGCCCAAGATGGAGAGAGTGCAGACAAACTAAAACTAGCAGGTGCAACCAAACTCCTACCAACTACCCAAACCACAGCAAATGTGATATATGAAATATTAGAAAAACCAATGATAACCAAAGTATTACACAATATATTCTATGAAAAGGGTGCTTTAAAAATATCAGAAATTAAAATAGAAAACCCTAATATTTTTGATAAAAATTATCCCATCTCAATAGATTGGGGCAGAGAGTATGGAATATTACTATTATTTATAATTACAAAAGATAGCACTAATGAATTTATATACTCATCTAAAATCAAACATCACAAAATAGAAAAAGGGGATACCTTTATTATTGTGGGGTATAAAAAAGATATAAATAGGTTTAGGGAGTTAGTTAGCTTATAACTATTATATATAAAGCTAATTTTAGATAAAATCACTAAAAGTAAATTAAGTTACAGGAGATAAGTAGATGAGTAGTTTATCTATTGGTATGACACTTTTTACCATTGTTTTAACACTAATTGTAGCTTTGATGATGATACCTGTGTTGGTATGGTTAGAGAGAAGGGTAGCTGGTATTATTCAAGATAGAAAAGGGCCTAATAGGACTAATGTTTTTGGTTTTAGATTGGGTGGTGTGGTACAATCTTTTGCTGATGTATTAAAGCTTGTATTTAAAGAGGAGTATTATCCAAATCATATCAAAAATGGGAAATGGATATATATTTTAGCTCCATCTATTACCTTTATATCTGCACTATTGGCTTTTATGATTATACCTTTTGCTGATAATTTAGTTATTGATAAAGAGTCTTATATTATTCAAGCTTTACCTATTGATTATGGTGTATTGTGGTATTTAGTCATTGGTGGAGTTGGGATTATTGGGATTATATTTGGTGGGTGGTTAAGTCATAATAAATACTCTCTTCTTGGGGCTACTAGAGCATCTTCGCAGATGTTGGGGTATGAACTTCCATTAGGACTTAGTGTTGTAGCTATGATTATGACTTATGGAGCGATAGATTTTAACTCTATGGTAGAGTGGCAGAGTGGTGTGATATTGGGATTTATTCCTGCTTGGGGGATTATTGTCCAACCATTTGCAGGAGTTATTTTTATTATCGCAATTTTTGCAGAGACTAATAGAGCCCCTTTTAATACAGTTGAGGGAGATAGTGAGATTGTAGCAGGACATATGAGTGAGTATAGTGCTATGAAGTTTGCGATATACTTTATGGCAGAGTATATCGCTATGAATAGTGCTAGTGCTGTGGTGATTACTATATTTTTTGGTGGATATACTCTTCCTTATCTCTCTACAAATACTATGAAAGATAATTTTGATATATTAATTATTGCTATTATGGTAGTAGCACCTATAATTATATATCTAGCTATTAGATGGATAGAAAAGAATAATAGAGTAAAAAGCTCTATGATAGATGATGGTTCACGAGCATTTGAGACCAAAGTATTTAAGATTATACTTATAGCTAAATTTATTATTATAGAGGTTTTAGGTATAGTTTTACTTACTATGATAGATAATCCTAATATTATAAATAGTGTAGTTATGATTTTACAAATTATTATATTTATAGTCAAACTTTTGATATTTAATATATTTTTTATTGTAGTACGATGGACACTTCCACGATTTAGATTTGACCAAGTACAGACTTTAGGTTGGAAATATCTATTACCAATATCTATTTTAAATATAATAGTTACAGCGATTATAATTGTAGGAGTAAGCTAATGAAAAAACAGGTAAAAGTAATATCAAGACCAAAACCATCTCTTAGAGATAGATTATATCTACCTGCTATATTTGATGGACTTAAAATCACAACAAAACATCTATTTGGAAATCTAAAAGATATAAACCAAATGGATGTATTAGAGTACCCTGAAGAACAACCCACAGATATAAGTGATAGATATAGAGGATTACATAGGCTTACTCATAGAGAAGATGACTCTATTAGATGTGTAGCTTGTTTTATGTGTGCTACGGCTTGTCCATCAAGTTGTATATATATAGAAGCCACAGAGAGAGAAGATGGGGTAGATGAGAAGATGCCAAAGATATTTAATATAGACCTTTTGGAGTGTGTATATTGTGGATATTGTGTAGAGGCTTGTCCTTGTGATGCTATTCGTATGGATACTGGGATTTTTAGTGTGATTGGGGATAAGAGAGAAGATTTTGTATTAGATAGAGAGAAGTTATTATCTCATAAGGCTAAAGAGGTATAATTTTAGAACTATTATTTAGGAGAAAATAAAATGACTATGACAATAGATGTAGATAAAAATTTATTAGATGATACCAAAAAAGTTTTTCAAGAATATGGAATAAGTATAAATGAAGCAGTTACACTATTTTTAACAAAAGTAAAAAAAGATAAAAATTTACCATTTGAGAAAAAACCAACAAAAAGACTACAAGAAGCAATAGCTCAAGCAGATAAAAAAGAGGGTGTTTTTTATGATTCTATTGAAGAGTTAATGAAAGATTTGAAATCATGAAATATGGATTATTTAAAACAAATAAATTCCAAAGAAGCTTTAAAAAAATAAAATTAACCAATAGTGATGAGATAAATTATATAGATATTTTATATAAACTTTTAAATGCCACTTCACTTGATATAAAATATAAAGACCACCAACTCACAGGAAATCTAAAAAAGTTTAGAGAATGTCATATCAAGCCTAATCTACTTTTAATTTATAGAATAAAAGATAATATTTTAGAACTTATAGATATAGGTTCTCATAGTGAATTATTTGAATAAAATTAATGATATATTAAAATAAATACAAAAATAAGAACTATTATCTTATAAGGCTAAAGAGGTTTAGCCTATTTAGTGAATTTTATCCACCATTTAAAATTATTATGTTCTACTACCTGGTTTGATAGCTTCGCTTCCCTCTTTACACATTGGACACTCATCAGGAGAGTACATCTCAAATTCAAAATCATCTAAAGCAAATAATGGTTTATCATTTGGTAATTTACACTCTGGTTTTGGTGCTTTACTACTTCCATCTCTTTTACAAAATCCTCTATTAGCAAGTGAGGCAAATCCTACTACTTCACCACCAAGAGCCTCAATAGCTTTTGCAGCCTCCATAGCAGAACCACCTGTGGTAATAATATCTTCACAAATTATAAATTTCTCACCCTTTGCTACTTCAAATCCACGGCGAAGTTGCATTACTCCCTCTTTTCTCTCTACAAAGATAGAACGAAGATTTAAAGCTCTTGCTAGTTCATAACCTGCCAAAATTCCACCCAAGGCAGGGGCACAAATTGTATCTACTTCAATGCCACTTTGCATAATCTCTTTTGCTAAACCAAATGCCAAGACTTCTGCTCTTCCTGTATCTTCTAATACTTTGGCACTCTGTAAATATCTATTTGAGTGATTTCCACTACTTAATATAAAATGTCCATCTAATAAAGCCCCAGCTTCTTTGTAAATATTTTCTATATTCATTATTATACTTTTAATATATCTTGCTCTTTTGAAGCAAATAGAGTATCACATAAAGCTACATTAGTATCTGTGATTTTTTGAATTTCATCAAATGCTCTTTTTGCTTCATCTTCACTAATATCTTTATCTTTTTCAAGTGCTTTTATATCATCATTAGCGTTTTTTCTTACACCTCTTAGAGCTACTTTGGCATTATCTGTCATACCTTTGGCCTGTTTTACAATCTCTTTTCTCTGTTCTGCACTCATTGCAGGAAAAAATAGTTTAATAAAATCTCCATCATTATTTGGATTTACACCAATATTTGCCTCTTGAATAGCTTTTTCAATAGCACTAAGCATTGTTTTTTCCCAAGGATTAATAGATATAGTAGTAGCATCACTTACAGTTACATTTCCAACTTGATTTAATGCTGTTGGTGTACCATAATAATCTACTCTAATATGGTCAACTATATTTGTTGTTACACTACCTGTTCTTAGTGTTCCATAATCTCTTTTTAGTGAGTCAATACTCTTTGCCATTGTCTCTTTAGTATCATTATATATATCATTTAACATTATATATCCTTTTATAATTATTGTTGAAATTTTACCTTATTATCTCTTAATATCCCATACTCATAGCATCTATATCACTCCAACTCATAGATTTTTTGGCTTTGGTTCTATTATTTAATATATGTTCTATATATCTAGCAAATAGGTCTGTTTCTATATTTATTTTACTTCCTACTACATAATTTTTAATCAATGTCTCTCTTAGGGTATGTGGGATAATTGTAAGTCTAAATCCATTATCATATACATCATTAACCGTTAGGCTTACTCCATCTATTGTAATAGAACCTTTGGGTACAATATATTTAATATACTTCTCATCTACCTCTATAATAAAATCAACCCCATTGGTTCTTTTATCAATTCTCTTTACTACCCCTATACAATCAATATGACCTTGTACTATATGCCCCTCAAATCTATCATTTAAACTCATAGCAGGTTCAATATGTACTTCACCTTTTAATTTACTCTCATCAATAATATCTCTTGTCTCATCAGCAAGTTCTAAATCAAATCCATCACTATGTAATGCTATAACTGTAAGACATACACCATTTATAGCTATACTATCTCCCATTTTTGCTTTGTGTTTAGCTTTGATTGAGAGTATATTATTTTGATATTTTTTAACTACTGCTATCTCTCTGATAAGTCCTGTAAACATAATTTTCCTAATCTATTTAATTTGTAACCAAAATGTTACTAAGATATTATATCATTTCAACATATAAAAATAGAAACAGGAAAAATATAAATGAAAAAAATTACTCTTTCAATCTTAACAGTAGCATCAATCGTATCAGCTCAAAGTGATATAGAGATATTAAAATCTCAAATGGATGATATGGCAAAGAAAATAGCCAAACTAGAAGAAAAAAAGGCAAAAGATAACACTGCTTTAGTTACTAAATCTATGAAATTAAAAGTGAGTGGTAAGCATTATATAGGTTTTAAAAGTACAAATAATGAACTTACAGATACAACATCTAATGATTTTGAAACAAGAAGAAACTACTTTCAAATAAAAGCATACTTCAATGAAGACTCTAAAAGTTACTTTAGGACTACCTTTGATACTACTCACAAAGGAGATGGTGATTGGAGTGTAAGACTTAAATATGCTTATCTATATCTTAATAATATTTTACCTTATACAAGTATAGAACTTGGTCAAGTACACCGTCCATGGATTGATTATGAAGAGCATGGTGGTTGGAATTATCGTTCAATTTCTAAAGTTTTTGTAGAAGCAGATGAGGGGGCTCACCTTACAAATTCAGCCGATTTAGGATTTAATCTCAAAACAAAAACTCCTTACTTCTCTAGTGAATTAGGTATATTTAATGGTGAGGGTTATCATGGTATAGAAGATGGTAGAGGATTAAGTGCAGAGTGGAGATTAACAGGTCATATTATGGGTAATGGTAAGCATAAAGCACATAAAACAGATACTTATGCAAATATCTCATTTTTAGGACAGTGGAATGATGATAGTAACAAACATGAAAACAGAGATTTAAACTGGTATGGATTACACGCTGTATATAATCAACCTGCATTTTTGATAGCTACTCAATATATCAAAACAGAAGATGCAGATGTAAAGTATGCAGGAGAGGGATACTCTGTAAATGGAGAAGCAAGATTTGGTGATTTTTCTGCTATTGGTAGATATGACTACTTTGAGATGGATAATGCACTAAAAGAGGAAAAAAGCAGAGCAATAGCAGGTGTTACTTATCAATATAATAAAAATGTAGAATTTATAGCAAGTTTTATGAATGAGAAAATTGAGGATACTACAGGTACTACAATGGATGAAAATAGTATGATGATAACTGCTGAGATTAATTGGTAGTCAATAAAAGAGAGTTTAGGCTCTCTTTTATCTAGTAGGGTTTATTAATAATTTTGCTACTAATGTAGCATCACTATTTTCTACAATTTTAATATCAGTATGAATAGATTTGACTCCATACTCCAAATTTCCTGCAATTGATTCTAATATATGCCAATGTTGTATGCTAAAATCAATATCTATCTCTTTTATATTATCTTCATATATAATTTTTTTAATTGCTTTAATAATATGAATATAGTATAGTTTATTTATCTCTCTTTGAATCATATATTTTCTCATAATATTGATATTATTTATCCAAACTCTCTTTTCTTCTTGATCTAATGTATGGTTATTTGTTACTTTTTCTATCTCTTCATCTATATGTTTTTCATAGTTTACCTCTTCACTATTAATATGTTCTTCTAGTTTTGGTTCATAACTTTTTAATATCTCTAATACATTTTCATCTTTTAATTCATTTTCACTATTGATATAGATTAAATGTTTTTGGCTATTTTTATACTGCTTATCTATTGATAATAGTATTTTAATAGCTACTTTTAGATATACATATTTATCCTCTTGAGATTTTTTGAAAAATATACCATGTTGTGATATACTTGGTTTTGGTCCAGTATAGTTTAGTTTCAACATTTTATTTACCTTTTAATATAAATTTAGCAATAAGCCCCAACATAATAATAGCTGATATTTGATGATATATAGTAAAACTCTCATCACTATTTATTATTTGAGCATTTAATAGATTTGGAAAATATATATCAAGTATATATCCAAAGAGTAGAGATAATACCCCAATAACACTAAGATATATTATCAAAGCCTTTTTACCCAAAGTTTTGAGAACTACACCCATTGTTACACTATTTGTAGCAGGACCTGCACTTAGGAGTATGAAAGCCGTGCCACTACTTAATCCACTTATGATTAATGATACTGCAATAGGTAGCGATGCTGTGGCACATATATATAGTGGCATAGAGAATATTAGTATCAAAAAATATGTTAATATTTGGTTTTCACCCAATAATTGAGCAAAATCAGATGGTATCATAATAGTAATCAATGCACCTAATAATAATCCAAATAGTAGGGGTTTTGCAAAATCTTTGAATATATCATTGATAGCATAATCAAACACTTTATAAAAACTAAATTTAGCTTTGTGAGTACTACAACTGCTACTACAACAACTATGATTATTACATTGATTATTATCTACTATATCAATATTTTTACCAATAATATTTTGTAAGATACCTGCAACAATAGCGATTATAAGTGATGTAACTACCCTATAAATTGTAAAAATCCAACCAAAAAATCCATAAGTAGCCAATATACTATCTGCCCCAGTAATAGGAGTAGAGATTAAAAAGCTCAAAACAGACCCACTACTAGCACCCTCTTTTTTGAGAGTAGTAGCAAATGGTATCACACTACACGAACATAGTGGCAATGGTATCCCAAAAAGTGAAGCTTTGATAACAGAACTTATATTATCATCTCCTAAATGGTTTTTGATAAAAGTATCAGGAATGATTTGTTTGAGTAATCCAGCAAAAAGTACACCTATTATGATGTAAATTGCCATATCTTGAGTTAATGTCCAAAAACTTTGTAAAAATATTATAACTATTTCCATATAATTCTCCTATAATTAAGTACTATAACATAATAGAATTAATGAGCTATCTACTTAAATAATAAATAGAGTTCCTACAAAACTCATTGAAAGCAATATATTTAAAGATATTAAAAATCTCTAAAATCTCTCTATAACATCACAAAATATATCATAAAGAGTATCTACCTCATCAATTGTGGTCCTCTCATCTATAGCATGTATTCTATCATTTATCACTCCAAATTCTACCACATCAATACCATAAGCCCCCATAAATCTAGCATCACTTGTGCCACCTGCTGTTGATAATTTGGTATCTATATTACAATATTTATATATACTTTTTGAGATAGTAGATACAATATGAGAGTCTCTATTAATGACAAATGGGTATGAACCTTGTGTCAGGTTGAGTTCATAGTCAATCTTATTGAGTTTTTGAGCAAAAAATTCTAATATATCATCTTGTGTTGTTTTGGTGCTGTTTCTTACATTAAACATTATCTTAAGCTCACTAGGAGTAACATTTGTTACCTCCATACCACCTCTAATATCTGTAATTACAATTTGACTTGGAGCAAAATCTTCATCTCCGTTATCTAAGTAATATCCTGCTATATCACCTAATATTGGTGCTATTTGATGGACTGGGTTAATAGATTTTTCGGGATATGCTGCGTGTCCTTGTTTGCCTTTGATTGTGAGGTATCCATTGATTGAGCCTCTTCTTCCAATCTTGATAGCATCTCCCATTTTATCTTCGCAAGTTGGTTCTGCTATGATAGAGTAATTGGGTAACATATCTATCTTTTTTAGATGTTCTAATACTATTTTGGTTCCATATATAGCATCTCCCTCTTCATCACTTGTAAGTAATAGAGATAGAGTTCCATTAAACTTTTTTGTATCTTTGAGTGCTTGGACAAATGAGGCTACACCACTTTTCATATCTTGTGTGCCTCTAGCATATATTATACCATTTTCTATTTTGGGGACAAATGGATTACTACTCCAACCATCTCCTGCTGGGACTACATCTACATGACCACCAAAACATAGATGCTTTCCCTCTCCAAATTTTTTGTATAAGAATAGGTTTTTGACACCACCTCTGTTTATCCAAATAGAGGTGAAATCACTTAGATACTCCTCTATAAACTCTAGTGAATTAGCATCATTTGGTGTAATAGATTTATAGCTTAAAAGTTTTAATAATAGGTCAATTACATTCATCTATTTAACTCTTTTTGTCTTAAATAAAATTCTATCTAATAATCTTTTGTCAATTGGTTTGGCAAACAGTGCACTTGTTGGGTATGCTTTACCATTGTATTGTAGAGTTGCTTGATATGGTGCTACACCTTTTGGTCTAACAACTACATCTATATTTTTAAATCCTAAAGTTTTTTGTTTTGATAGGGATACTATTGGAGATACATAAGATATTTTTCCAATTGGTTTAAGTTCATTTTCTTGGCAAACCATTACTAACATTACACAACCTCTTGCTCCACAATATCTACTATTTTTATTCATTAGTACTATAGAATCCATACATTTATCATCATTTAAATCTACACTTGTAGATATAAAATGGTTTCTTTTTAGTGATGGGTCATATTTTTGTAGAGTTGTTAGGATACTATCTTGATCAACTTTTGGTTGGGCTAAACTACATCCATTTATAAACATTAATAGTATAGTTAGTGTAATAATTTTGATATTTGATATTTTCATAATTTAAAACCTTTGTGTAATTAATATTGAAATTATACAACCTTTTTATAAATATGACTGTATTTTAATCAATATACCAAATATTAAAGGCTCTCTATTTATAGACTTAGCATCTTTAAGTTCAAGTTCACTATATAATAGATACTCATAAATTTTTAATATAGTATTACTTTTGATTTTGATAGCCATATTTGCTCTTTGGGATTCAATATGTTTGGGTAATCTATATCCCAATATTGCCATAGAATCTACACTACCATTTAGCTTGACATAAGCATTAAATAAAAATAGTTGATTGATAAAATACTCAATAGCCCTTAATATACTAAACTCATCTTCACCAAGTTCTAATAATTTATATAATGATTTTGATATATCTTTTTTATTGAATATATCTTGCATCAATTCATCTAACTGCATTGAAGATGTAGAATATACTAAGTTATCTATATCTTTGGTAGTTATCTCACGATTTAAAATAGATAATTTTTCCAACTCATTGATAGATAAAGCAAGATTATGATTAAGAAGCATAAATAGGTGTTGGAGGGCATAGCTATCTATAGCTAATCCCAACTCTCTTGATTTTTGCCCCATTACCTCCATACCATCTCTAATAGATACCTCAAAAAATCGTACCCATAATCCCCCATTTTTACTATTAAATGTAGATTGAATACTCCTTGCATCTCTGCTACTTCCCTCATAAATATATAAAAAATAGTTTATATCACTCTTATTAGTGATTTTTATCAATGCCTCTAAATCTTTTTTGGGTATCTTTTTATCACTTCTAATAATGAGTAGATTAACATCTCCAAATAGAGAGGATTGCGATAGATAACTGTATGCTTGTGTAAAATCATACTCATCATAATTTAATATCAACATCTCATCTTTGAGATTTAATGCTTTGATATAATGTTTTATATAATAATCCAAAAAATACTCATTTTCACCATAAAGCAATACAGCCTTAGCTAATTTATCTCTTAGTAGATTATCAAACTCTCTTTTATACATTTTTACCTTCTTTGATGCTCTTATTTAGAATTATAGCTAAATTTAAAAAATATAGTTTAAGTCTTTTCAAGATATAATATATTTACTAAAATATAGGACTAATAGTTGAGACATATTTTTAAAAAAAGAGCTAAAGATGGCAAAATAAATGATTTTATAAAAAAATATAAGATACCCAAAGAGTATCTTACAATTAATAGAAAATCTATATCTAAAGGTATGGCTTTTGGTATATTTATTGGATTTATTCCTATGCCATTTCAGATGTTAGCAGTCCTTACTCTTACTCCTTTTATGATTTTTAATGTCCCTATTGCTATTGCTATGGTATGGCTTAGTAATCCTATTACAATGCCTGCGATGTATTATATGGAGTATCAAACAGGATTATATTTTTTACAAGAGAGTGGGCTTCCTGATATAGAACTTACTCTTAGTTGGTTTGAAAATAATCTTAGTGATATTGTTATACCTCTTTATGTTGGTACAATACCATATAGTGTTTTTGGTTCAATATTAATATATTTAATTATCAATATTTTTTGGATTCGTTCTATTGAAGAGTATAAACGATTAAAAAAAGCAAGAAGATGGCTAAGAGTGGCAAAAAGATATAGAAAGTATAAACAAAAAGATAATACTATATCTATAGTCAAAGAGATAAAAAAACGCAAAAAGAAACTTCATATTATAGATAGGATTAAAAAATATAATCATAAAAAGTATAAAGATATAAGAAAGAGTAAAAAGATTATGAATTTAGTTTGTAAATATAAGAGATATAAAAATAGAGTAGATAGTAATAAGAGTATAGAGGATTAAAAAATAATATAAGCCCAATGGTTATATTAAATTTTTATTGGTATAATGTTTTATAGTTTAAGAAGTTAAGGAGATTATTTTGATTCCATTTAGTGATGAAGAGTTGAAACCAGCAGTAGAGAGTGTAATAGAAAAAGTACAACCATCGATAAAATTAGATGGTGGAGATATAAAATTAATAGATATAAAAAATGGTGTAGTATTTGTACAACTCCAAGGTGCTTGTGTAGGTTGTGGTAGTGCAGGGACAACTATAAAATTTGGTGTAGAGAAACAGATGAAAGCGCTAATTCACCCAGATATAAGAGTAATGAGCGTACCAATTGGATGGGAAGATAAATTAGACCAGTTAGGATAGATATGGCAACAATACAGAGTTTATTAAATAATGCACAAAAGAAGTTTTTAGAAGATGATTTTGATAATTCACTTAGAGAGTATGGATTGATTTTTAGAGATAATCCTACTCTTAAAGAGGCAAAAGTTGGGATTTTTTTGAGTGATTTGGCATTGGATAATGAGATGGAAGCAAAGGCACTGTTTGAATATTATCAAGTTATCAAAGATGAGAGAGATGATGCCCATATAGAGATAGATGAGATAATTCAAGATATATACCAGACTCAAACCAAAATTCAAGATATATTTCTCAAACCACTCAAAGATAAAGCAGAGTATGAAGATGGTATTAGATATAATGATTTTTTAACTCATATTAAATATCGTGGAGGCTTTAGAGAGGCTTTAGAGGATATTATCTGTTCTACTAGAGTAATATTGACAAACAAAGATGAGTTTAGAGACTTTGTAGTACAACTTATAGATAATGGTTTTGATGATATGGCAATAAGCTATCTTGATAATACAGCATATCTTTTTGGTAATGACCAAGAGATTTTAAAATTATATGAATTAGTAGGAAATAGCAGTGAAAGTAGAGTTTCAAAATAGTAGTTATATAAGTGATGATACAAATAGTTTAGATGATAATACAATATTTCTAAAGACTTCTCAAAATAGTAAATATTATGAAAAGCTTATAGATAAACCAACCTTTATCACACCAAAAGAGCTTATTGAAAAATGGGATATTGGTAGTGTTAAGGTAGTTGGTATTACAGGGACTAATGGTAAAACTACTGTAAGTGCAGGGATATACTCAATATTAATTGATTTAGGTGAGAGAGTAGCACTTCAAGGTACTAGAGGATTTTTTGTAAATGATGAGAGAGTAGATGAACGAAGTATGACAACGCCATCTATCTTAGAAACACTACATAATATCAAACAAGCCAAAGATAGAGATGCAAATTATTTTATAATGGAAGTAAGTTCTCACGCAATAGCCCAAAATCGTATAGAAGATATTAAATTTGCTCTAAAAGTCCATACAAATGTAACACAAGACCATCTTGATTATCATAAAACCATAGAAGAGTATAGAGCAGTCAAAAGTAAATTTTTTGCAGATGATTCTCCAAAACTACTCAATAAAGATGAGATAAAAAATATCACATATAACCCTAGAAATGCACAAAGCTATGGAGTAGATGAACCAGCTACATTCAAAGTCCAAGCATTCTCTCTTGTAGATGGTATTACAGCAGGAGTAAAACATCTCTCAAAAGAGGCTACTCTATACTCTCCAATGGTAGGATTATTTAATCTATTTAATATTATGGCATCAGTTGGTGCATCTGTAATGCTAACAGGCAAAAGTATAGAAGAGGTGAGTGATAAAGTATCTAATTTTGCAGGAGTATCAGGACGAATGGAAGTGATAAATTATAATCCAATGATTATAGTTGATTTTGCCCATACACCAGATGGAATGCTAAAAGTATTAGATAGTATGAAAGATAAAGATATTTCAGTAGTATTTGGTGCAGGTGGCAATAGAGATAGAGATAAAAGAGCCAAAATGGGCAGAGTGGCAGGTAAGTTTGCCAAAAAAGTATATATTACAAGTGATAACCCAAGAGATGAAAAATCAGAAGATATAATACAAGAGATATTAGATGGTATAAAAGACCAAAGTAATATAAGGGCAATGATAGATAGACCTTTTGCAATAAGTGAAGCGATAAAAGAGCTTGAAGATGATGAGGTATTGATGATATTAGGTAAAGGTGATGAACCATACCAAGAGATAAAAGGGGTGAAATATCCTTATAATGATAAAATAGTAGTAAAAGAGATTCTAAAAAATATAAAATAGTGAGATTTTTATAAAAACATAGTAATTTTAAGCTTATTTTAAAGTTACTATGGTATAATCCCATTCACTTAACACTAAGTATGGCTCCATAGCTCAGTCGGTAGAGCAAAGGATTGAAAATCCTTGTGTCGGCGGTTCGATTCCGTCTGGCGCCACCATTTATTAAAACTCCCAAAAATACTAAAATAGATAAACTTCTTTTATAATTAAATATTGTATTATATAATAAGGGTTTATAAATTATGGAAATATTAGAACAACTACAAAATCAACTATATTTAAATGATAACTTTATACCTAGAAAAGCACATATTATAGATACAAATAGAGTAAATATATTTGGTGTAAGAGGTAGTGGTAAGAGTAGTTTAGTGATTGATTATATAAATAATCACTTAGATATAGAAGAGTACTTATATATAGATTTTGATAATCCTTTACTATTATTAAATCCAATTGATAGTAAAATGATAGATAAATTTATCAAAGAAAATAAGATTACCACACTTATATTAGACCACTATAAAGAAGAATTTCTATCTTATATCCCAAATACCAATAGTGTGATAATACTCTCACGAATAAACCTTAAACTAGATGGATATAATTTAATTGAACTATTTGCATTAGATTATGAAGAGTTTATAGCATTTGAAAAGAAGTCATCTACAAACTCTCTAAATAGCTTTTTAAAGCTTGGAACTCTCCCACAAATTGTCAAAGAGGGTGCTATTGATGCTAATATGATAAAAAGATTTCTATCTACCTCTTTTACTCCAAACGAACAGCAGTTATTAACTATTCTAGCCTCATTTAATACCAAAAATATCACAACAAATCAGATATATCTATATGCCAAAGAGAGATTAAAAATATCCAAAGATTGGTTATACAAAAAAATCAAAGAGTGGCAAGATGAGAAACTAATAACCCTAATAGATAATAGATACCAAAAGAGTGGCAAAAAACTAATTCTTTTTGATTTTATACTTCCTAAATATATAACCACAAATCAAACATTTATAGAACGATTTGATAATCTTATCGTATTAGCTATGTTAAAGCATTATAGTAAATTTGAAGCTATTGGAACTTATGAATATATAGTTAATGACACCATTATAATAGTATCCCCATTTGATAGTGAAGAACATATTTGGAAAAAGTGTTATATAAAGCTCTCTATATATCAAAAATATAACTTTAAAAAAGCTATCATTGTAACTATATCTAATCAGTACAATTTTACAATAAAAGATATAGAGTTTGAGGGATTACCATTTAGCGAATGGAGTATTTTAAGCTCTTAAACAATTTAATTGAAAATATAGAAAACTTTTAATGGTT
>JAMOOX010000042.1 GCA_027065045.1 Campylobacteraceae bacterium
AGAGAGACTGTTAATGCCCCTAGAAAAATGGAAAAATTAATTATACAAGCTATAGAGCATAAAGGCTTCTCATTTGTAGAGATAAATTCAAACTGTCATATTAACCTTGGTAGAAAAAATAAAATGAACTCTGCTATGGCTAACCTTGATTGGATTGATAGTATTACAGTTCCTGTTAAAAAATATGAAGCGATGAGTAAAGAGGAGCAATTAAACTTACTTCCAACTGGTATTATTAAACAAGATACAGAAGTTAGAGAGTATTGTGATATGTATAAAGATATTCAAGATGTACATCAGGGTAAAAGAGCAAAAATCACTCAAGATGATTTTGTTAAAAAAATATAAGGAGACTCATCATGGCTAGAAACTTATTAAGATTTACAGGTGTTGGTGGACAAGGTGTTCTTCTTGCTGGTGAGATTTTTGCAGCTGCAAAAATCAAAGCTGGTGGGCATGGATTAAAAACAGCTACATATACATCACAAGTAAGAGGTGGTCCAACTGTTGTTGATATTACTCTTGATGATGATGAGATTTTTTACCCTTATGCAAATGATGGTGAAATTGACTTTATGCTTTCTGTGGCAGAAAAAAGTTACGCTCTATTCAAAGATGGTGTAAGTGAGGGTGGGACAATTGTAATTGAACCAAACTTAGTTCACCCAACAGATGAAGATAGAAAAAAATGGAATATTATAGAAATTCCAGTTATTACTATTGCAAAAGAAGAGGTTGGTAATGTAATTACTCAATCAGTTGTTGCACTTGCTATTGCTAATACTCTTACAGATGCACTTGATGAAGAGTTATTGATTAATACAATGCTTAGTAAAGTACCTGCAAAAGTACATGATGTAAATAAAACAGCTTATGCTTTGGGTAAAAAATATGCTTTAGAGTTTAAAGCTTAAAATATATTTGTAGGATTTATCCTACAAATATCATATTTTATATCATGAAATTTAAACTACTATTTTTTTTATTATTATCAATCTTTCTTACGGCACAAACACCCAAAAAACTTACGATAAATATTAATGGAAACACTCTTATAGATAATAAATTAATATATGATAAACTCAATATTAAAGGTACTAAATGGTATGAATTTTATAAAAAAAAAGAGAAATATATTGATATAAATAGTACGGCTTCATTTAAAAAAGAGCTTCTAGGATTTTATAGAACAGAGGGGTTTTTTAAACCAAATATTACAATATCACAAGATAATCATAACTTCAATGTAAGAATTAAAGAGAATAGATTTTTAAGAGTATCAAATATAAAAATAGATAGTGATATAGATTTAAAAGATATAAAGTTTTTTAAAGTAAGAGATAGATTTGCACCTACTAGATTTGTAAAACTCAAAAGAGATATACAAAAAAGCCTATTATCAAAAGGGTACTGTAACTACACTTTTGATAATAAAGCTTTTGTGGATTTAGATACCCAACAGGTAAATCTTGAATATAAAATCAAAAAAAATAGAGTATGTAAGTTTGGTAAAGTAACTCTAAATGGATTAAAAAATATCAAAGATGAGATAATATTATCAAGATTGAATATCAAAGAGGGTGATAGGCTTAATATTGAGAATATTAAAGATATATATATTAATCTTCAAAATTTAAATGTTTTTGATGAAGTTTTGGTAGATTATAGCAAGAGAAAAGATAATATAGTTCCAATTGATATATCTCTAAAAGAGAAAGAGAGAGCATTTTTATATAAATTAGGATTGGGATATGATACTAATTTAGGATTTAGATTATCTGCATTTTTTAATAGGTTAAATTTTTTATCAGATGCCAAAAAGTTATCTCTAAATATTGAACTCTCACGAGATTTATACTCTATTGAGAGTAAGCTTTTTATACCTACTACACTATTTGATTATACCACAAGTTTGGGGTATAGGGTAGAGAAATATAGTGATATTGTAGATGTAGATATTATATACTCTAAATTTAATATTATTAGAGATTTTTATAATATCAAGTTTAATATGGGTATGGGGTTTGATTACTCTAAATATGGTTCTATTGATGGAGATGAGAGTTTAGATGCACTATTTAGTGATAATAATCTATTTTTGCTATATCCATATTTTGATTTTACTTATGATAGAAGAGATTCTAAATTAAATCCTAAAAATGGATATTATATATCAGGGGCATTTGAGTATGCTATTAGATATAATGATGATTCTAGAAGCTATAATAAGATGCTTTTAGAGGGTAGATATATTAAGACTATAAATGATTATACCCTTTCAAGTGTTACAAAAGTTGGTTTTATTAATCCAATAGCTAATATCACTCCTGATTATAAAAAGTTTTTTGCAGGTGGAAGTTTTTCTAATAGGGCTTATGGATATAATGAGATAGGTGTAACTAGCAATAATAGAGAGAATTTGGCAATAGGTGGATTATCAATGGCAAACTTATCATTAGAGGTAAATAAGCCAATAGTTGGAGATTTATCAGGTGCTTTATTTAGTGATATATCTATGGTTAGCGATAAAAAATTTGATTTAAATGGAGAGTATATTACAACAGTTGGTGCAGGAGTTAGATATAATACACCTATTGCACCTATCAAGATAGATATGGGGGTCAATGTAAATAATAGTGATGATTATGGGATTACATTTCAATTAGGACAATCCTTTTGAGAAAGATATTTTATTCAATTTTTATATCAATTATTTTAATAATTACCATACTTATCACACTATTAAACTCTACAAATATTTTAAATCATACTGTTAATAAATTTGCTAGTGCATATAATATTAGCATAGGAGATATATCAGGAAACTTTATATACTCTATAAATATAGATGGGATTAAATATCAAGATAAGGAAATATGTTCTAGTTTAAAAGTAAAATGGAGTCTAATATCTACTATACTCAATGATTTAATATCCATTTCAAATCTTACAATAGATAATTTTGATATAAATAATACTCTATCATTAGTAGAGAGTTTAGAAGATAATAGTAGTCAAAAAGATAGCAATAATAATTTACATCTATATATTAGAGATATAAATATAAGTATAAAAAGTTATAAAAAAGATGATATTAATATAGAAGATGGTTTAAAAGCAGATTTAAATAGATTGATGGTTTCAGGTAATTATATAAAATTGGGTAGATTAAATATAGATATTAATAGATTAAAATACTCAAAAAATACTCTTAAAGAGACAAACTTAGTAGTAAATGAATTTCTAATGAATACTAAAACCAATCAAATAGACTCTGCTTTTATTGATTTGAATTTATCAATAGATGATAATAATATATCTTCTCATACAGAGTATTATAAGGATTCTTGTAGAGTATTAAGTGTCATAGATTCTATATATTCTAAAAATATAATTTTAACTACAAGATTAAATATGGAGGATAATCTAACATATAATGGTGAATTAATAGTAGAAGATATAGGTAGCATACCACAAGATTATAGAGATATATTTAAATCATTTTATATAATATTCAAAGGAGATTTAAACTCATTTAATATTAATATCAACTCTAATTCTATCCACTCTAATATAGCTACTCAAGATTTAAAACTCTTTAATGGATATTTAAAGCTTGATAATTTACCAAAAATCCCAAAAGATAAAATTGATTATGTCAAAAATCTAAAAATTGATTTTAGTAGTAATTTAGACTCATTTAATGCTAAGATTAGTTCAAAAGCTATTAAAAGTAGTATCAACTCAAAAGATTTTAAAAATTTCAAAATCAAAATAACAAAACCACAAATAATCAAAATAGATATTAATAAAAAGAGTGATATATTTAATATTGATATTAAATCAAAACAACTCTCTATAAATATAGATAGTAATTTAAAGCATACTATTATTAATAACTACACGATAAAAGATAAAAAATTAAAAATCTTTAGCAAAAAAAGTTCAGTTATAGATATAAAAGGTAGTGATATATTGGTAAAAAGCCTTTGGATAAATGATGAATTACTCGTAAAAGGTCTATATAATAGAGATAATAAAATAGGAAAGTTTAATCTAAAAAGTGATAAATTTAATGTAAAAATACCAAAATATATCAATACTAAACTTATAATTGATACAAATATATCTATTGATGGAGATGAAATATCAGTAGATGGTGGAGTAGAATTAAATGGAGGAGATATAAAATATCAAATTAACAATAAGCCATCATTTGTTCTTGATGAAGATATTATATTTATCAAAAACAAGAAAAAACCTACAAATAAATTTATAAATAATCTATCTATTGAACTAAATATCCTCACAAATAAATCACTTAGATATAGAAGAAAAGATATAAGAGTAGATACCAAAATATATACTCACCTCTCCAAAAAATTTAATAAAGATTTTGAACTATTTGGACAAATTTCACTAGAGAGGGGTAGTAGATATATATTTAGAAATAAAAGATTGATTATCTCAAATAGTAGTATTCACTTTAGAGGAGAGTTAGACCAGCCAATATTAGATATAAAAGCACTATATAAAAATAGTGATTACAGGATTAGAATATTAGTTTCAGGTTCACACACTAATCCTGCGATAAACTTTATATCTACTCCATATTTATCAAAAGAGGGAATATTATCAATACTACTATTAGATAGTTCAGGTTTAGCTAGAAACTCAAATAGTAGTGAAGATTTACAATATCTTCTAGGTGGTGCAGTAGCTAAATCACTACTATCTAATATAGGATTAAAGGTAGAACACTTTGTAATATCAGCTAGTTCGTTGGAGGTAGGTAAAAGATTAGGAGATAAGATAATGGTCATATACCTCAAAGATAAAGTTTCAAGTGTAAAAGTGGTATATGAACATAATAAAAATATAGAAGCAGACTTTATGATAAACAAAGAGTCTAGTTCAGCAGATATATTTTATAAGGGAAGTTATTAAACCTCTAACTCTTTTTAAACATCAAAAGTATCTTATCATCTACATCTTCATATAGAGATATTTTTTGAGTATCAATTAGTTCTAAATTTGTTAGCTTCGTTATCTCTTTTATAGTATGATAATATTGGTTGATTGTAGATTGATATTTTATAAATTTATCCCCATCTTGTTTAAATAGAGTAAAGTTAGAACTATATATATTATCTTCAAATTCACTATCAATAGCCAAAAATCTACTATCATCATCTACTATAAATGAACCAACGGCTACCTCTTCAAATCCCTCTAATGAGTTAATATCAAGTAAAAATAGTCCATCATTTTCTAAAATATTCTCAACACTTCTCATAAATGTTTTTAGCTTATCTTTATCAAGATAATTTAGCATATCAAAAACAGCCGTAACTACATCAAACTTCTCATCTATTTGAGATATATCAATATTTTTAGCATCAATTCCAAGCTTTGATATATAAGATACCATCACATCACTTAAATCAACACCAAGCACTCTATTAGGATTAAAAGAGTTTTTAATCTCTAATAAAAACTCCCCTTTACCACAACCAATATCAATAATTGAGTTAAAACTATGATTTGATAATGTATCAAAATAGTAGCTATTTAGAGTATCTTTTGCCTCATCAAGTCCCAATAAATCCTCTATATTAGCATATAAATCCAGACTATTCACGGCTATCAACTACCTCTTTGATTTTGCTATAAAGCTCTAATATTCTATCTTTTTTGGCATAATAACTATTTTTATTAGCTATTAAATGAGCTGATGAGTCCATAATATCCTCTGCCACTTTTAGCCCATTCTCTTTCATAGTAGCACCAGTCTCTACAATATCTACAATAGCATCACAAAGCCCTACAAGTGGTGCTAATTCAATAGAACCATATAGTTTAATCACCTCTACACCTACAGCTTTTTGAGCAAAATACTCTTGAGTGATATTTACCATCTTTGTAGCTACCTTAATATTTGGCTTACTCCAATCAAGCTCATCTTCATTTTTGATACCAATAGATACTTTACATCTACCAAGTTTCATATCAAGAAGTTGAATAATATCAATTTTTTTCTCTGTAATTACATCAAGTCCAACTATTCCAATATCAGCCGAACCTCGCTCTACATAAGTAGGTACATCTTGATTTCTTACATTTAAAAATCTAAATTCCCCAACCTCTAATATAAGTTTCCTATTATCAAATTTAAACTCTTCACCAAATATCTCTTCAAATATTGATAAGGTCTCCTCTGCTATCCTACCTTTTGGAAGTGCTACTGTTATCATAAATCTATCGCTCCTTTTTTATATGCTTTTAAAATACCCTTAAATACCATAGCCTCATCATAATATGAGTTATCAAAAAAGGTAGATAAAAACTTACCATCTCCACCTGTAAAATATAATTTACCACTATTTTGATGAAGAGATATAATACTTTTAATTGATGTAATTATACCATAGCTTATAGAATCTTTGGTTGTTTTGGGTAATTTATCAAAGGATATATCTCTATTTAATGTTGTATTTAATATCGGTGATATATCTCCATAAGCTTTAAGATAAGCCCTAAGCCCCAAAAGTATAAATCCACCTTGATATATCCCATTTCTCATAATATCTACAGTAATAGCCGAACCAGCATCAATAAAAACCCCATCTTTTTTATATAAACATAATGCTTTTCTATCTATCCCCATACCATTATACTCACCATTTAATTTAATCTTATTAGATATATTTTTCCAATTTGATATTTTGGATATTTTAGAGTTGATTTTTTGATTTACAGATATAAATAGTAGTTTTTTATCTGAATATCTTTTTTTGGCTTTTTTAAATGAGATATGAGATATTTTATTATCTTTGTATATATGGAAATTTGTGTTACCAATATCGGCTAGGAGCATTTTATATTAATTCTTCTTTTTCTAATATGATATTAAATTCTTGTTTCATAAGCTTTTCAAATTCATCACAAAATGGTATTTTTATTTCATTAAAATACCAAGGTTTATAAATATCAAAACCATATAAAATAATATTATCTTCTAAAATATCTAATAATTCATCAGTTGTTGATAAATAATTCCTATGAGTTTCTTGATTAGGATTTTTTTCTTTGCTAGTTACAAATAATAGATAAGTTTTAAAACTCCAAAACAGATTTTTATCTCTATCTAATATCTTATAAAAAAGTGCAAAACTATCTAAAAATTTCTGTTTTATTTTTGCTTTATCTTTAATTCTTGCATTTTTATATTTAACAAATACTATATATTCTCTTTCTAAATCAAAAAATCTGTTTTTATAATGACATAAAGGTATATGATTAGTATCATCTTCTGAGATTTTAGATAGAGTATAAATATGTTGTGAAAATTTTTTTTCAAATAACTCTTTGATATTGACAATGTTCATTACTTTAAACCCAATTTCATTTTTCTTAGTTCTCTTAAAGGTTCTGTTAATTTTTCAAAAATAGGAGATATATCCATAGTAACATTACTTATATTAGAAGTTTCATCTCTATTCTTTTCTGTTAAATAGAAATTATTATTAATCTTTTCTTTATCAGCATAATATTTTAACGCATCTATCATATATGGACTATGAGAATTTACCAATATTTTAACCCCATTTTTTACAAGTTCAACTATAATTTTTGCTAACTCTAATTGCCATTTTGGGTGTAGATGGACTTCTAGTTCATCTAAAATTAGAACGGTATCTTCATTTAGATAATTATTTTGAGATAATACTTGAAAAATTCCAAAATATTTAATACCTGTTGCTGTATTTAAATTCCATACTAAGGGTGTTTCTATTATAATTGGTAATTTAATACTGTTTTCTATTTTATTTTTAAAATTATTTTTATCATAAATATCACTATTATCAATAATAAAATGATGATTTATATTATTAATAATTAAATTTATATCTCCATTATTAATTTGTTCATCAAAAATTAATTTAGGTAAAATTGATGCTCTTTTAACTTCTTTTATATCTAAAGATTTATTTTCTTTTGCATTTTTTTGTATTTTTTCTAAATCTAATAAAAATCTTAATTGTAAATATAATGCTTTTCCTAAAGTACTCTTCCTAGTATCATTCTCTCCAGCTATAACAGTCAGACCATCAATCTTAACGATAGCCTCTTTAATCATTCCGATATTTTTTAATTGAAGTTCCATTTTTTACCTTTGTAGGGTGGGTAAAACCCATCAAATTATAAATTTATAAAATCACTTCAACGGTACTAGAATCAAGCTCTACTTTTTTACCCTTACTTATTCTATCCTCTTGAAGTTTGACTTTTAGTTCTTCATCATCAAGAGCCATTATCTGAATAGCTAAATATGCACTATTTACTGCTCCTGCTTTTCCAATTGCTACTGTACCTACGGGCATACCTGCAGGCATCATCACTGTACTAAGTAGTGCATCTTCTCCTCTTAACTCTCCACTTGCCATTGGCACACCAATTACTGGTTTGGTGGTACTTGCTGCTAATGCACCTGCTAAGTGAGCAGCCATTCCTGCTGCGGCTATAAATACTTGAGCCCCTTTTTTCTCAGCATTTTTAATATACTCTTTTGTTCTCTCTGGGCTTCTATGTGCTGATGAAATTATTAACTCATAAGGTACTCCAAATTTTTTAAGAGTATTTGCACACTCACTCATAACTTCATAATCACTTTTACTTCCTATAACTATTGATACAAATTTCATTTTTTTTCCTTTTTATTTTTAAATCTGTTTTATAATAATTTCGTCAATCTCTTTCTCACTTAAATTGACTAATGTACTTTTATCATAAATATAGAGTAAATGTAGCTCATTTTTGACTATTGAGATATAACTTATTAGTCTATAACTAGCACTTTTACCTCTATTTTTATTGCTATTAGCTATTCTAACCTTAAATATATTAGATTTAAGTTCTATACCTAAATCATTTTTTCTCTCTATTGAACACAAAAAATTATTAACATCATTATCTATATTTTTATATCTTTTAGATAACTTTTTAAAAGCTTTTTGATAAAGTTTTTGTTCAATAACCTTATATTTAGACATTTACATATCTTTAATATTTATAATTTTAAGAGTATCATATCCCTTAGAGTTTTTAGCATTATTTAATGTATCTTTTATTTTAGATAAATCATTTAATATATCTTCATCTGTATCTATTTTTTTATCTATTATACGATAATTATTAATCATATCATCTTTTTTAAATAGATTTAATAACTCTAAAAAAATATCTGATTTCATATTATTTACATCAATTTGAAGTTGCATCTATATTCCTTTTTTATCTTTCGCTTCTTCTATACCTCTTCTTAAAACTGTATAAGATGGTAATTTTATTGGCAATATTATATCATTTAAATCTCCACTATGGATACATTCAAACTCTTTATTTGTTTTAGATATGATTTTTTTGAATTTCAAAAAGTATCTATTATCATCTTTTGTGATAACTCCATACTCATTATCTATCTCATCTATCTCTACTCCCACAGGCAAGATTATCTCTACTTTATCATTTAGACAACTCTTATCTTTACATCTCCAACTAAGTCCATCTTCGCTTACAATTCCTGCTACTTGATGAGTACCATCTTGAATTGTAAATCCAAGGCTTTGTGTATCATCTTTTTGATATGGGCGAGAGAGTAGATAGGCATCGCTAAATCCTCTATTTTGAGTTGTATGAAGCTCTTTTTGATATTTACTCTCATCAAATACCCCACTATAACTATCATCAATCGCTTGACGATAAGCTTTTGTTACAGTTGTTAGATAGTATTGAGATTTTGTCCGTCCCTCAATTTTAAGACTATCAATTACACCACTTTTAATAATCTCATCTATATGAGAGGCTAAATTCATATCTTTGGCATTCATAATATATGTACCTACTTCACTCTCTTCTTCTAGCTTAAAAGTAGTATTGGTTTCAGGGTTATGAGCATAAACATCATAAGGAAAACGACAATCATTAGCACAACTTCCACGATTTGGGACTCTTCCCATTTGTAAAGCAGATACTAAACATCTACCACTATAAGCAAAACACATTGAACCATGCACAAATACTTCTAATTCAAGTTGAGGTATTGCTCTTTTAATCGCTTCACAATCTTTAAGAGATATTTCACGAGCTGTAATAATTCGCTCCACTCCCATATCATAATAGACTTGTGCATCCATATAGTTCATTACATTAGCTTGTGTTGAAAGATGAAGAGGGATATTTGGGGCAATTTCTCTTGCCATTTTTAGCACTCCTGGGCTAGATATAATCAAAGCATCAGGATTTAAATCTCTCATCTTTGCTATATGATTTTGATATGATTTAAGTTGAGAGTTAAATGGAAATCCATTTATAGTAACGAATACTTTTTTATCTATTGAGTGAGCATACTCTATACCCTCTCTAAATGAGTCTATATCAAACTCTTTACCTGAACGGATACGAAGTGAAAATGTACTTGTACCACCATAAACAGCATCAGCACCATAAGCAAAAGCCATTTTAAGTTTCTCTAAATTTCCAGCAGGGGCTAAAAGTTCTATTTTGTTTGACATATTTAAGAGCCTTTTTAAATTATTGATGATATTTTACAATAATTTATTTAAAAAAGCTCAATACTTTACTGATTATATCTTTTTGTTCTTTTTATGCTAATGCTTCAACTATTTTCTAATATACTTTCATCTATCATCATAATTAACTCCTTTGTATTATAAAACTACAATAATTATAACACAAAAATTATTAAAAAATATCGTATTCAATACTTTTTTAAAGTTCATTTATGTATAATACACATATAATAAACAAAAAAAGGATTAAACAATGGCTAAATATATTGAATTAACAAATGAGAATTTTGAAGCAACAATTAAAGAGGGTGTATCTCTAGTAGATTTTTGGGCTCCATGGTGTGGACCTTGTAGAATGATAGCTCCAGTAATTGAAGAGTTGGCAGAAGATTTTGATGGTAAAGCTAATATCTGTAAGGTAAATACAGACGAACAACAAGCGATTGCTGGTAAATATGGAATTCGTTCTATCCCAACTATTCTTTTCTTTAAAGATGGTAAAATGGTTGACCAAATGGTTGGTGCAGCATCAAAAGATGTATTTGCAGAAAAAATTAATTCTCATATATAATTAATTTTCTAACACATCATAATATTTATGGTGTGTTAAAAACAGACCCTACTTTAATTTTTCTATCATCTCTTTAGCCTCTTTAATATCATTATCTAACTCATAAGCCTTTTTATACATATCTAATGCTTGAGTATTTTCACCTAGTTTATATAATGTATTTGCATAATTAAAATAGTGTGGAGCATAACTATTATCTAACTCTATGGCTAATTTATGATGTTTTATCGCTTTATCACTGTTTGAAAGTTCCCTATATATAGTAGCTAAATTGGAGTGAATCATATCATCTTGATTATTTTGAACCAAAATTTGTTCAAAAATATCTCTAGCTTCTTGAAAGTTTTTGAGTTTCATCAATACAAAACCAAGTTTATTAAGAGTTTCATTATCATCTTTTGCTACAATCATAGCACTATCTAATGCTTTTTTTGCCTCATCAAAATCACCTTTTTCTATTGATTCATCAGCCATTATATTTAGTTCATCTAAACGACTTAATCTTTGAGGTGGTTTTTGAAAACTCATATTCATATTAGTAAAGTTACTAATCTGTTCATCTTCTCTTTTTGCTTCAAAATCTACACCTCTTTTAGGATAGTTCTGTGAAAATAGTTGTTTAAAAAATCTATAAAAGATTATAAAAGATAGCAAAAGCAGAAAAAATTGAAATGTATTCATATATACTCCGTAAATAAAATAATTTGCTATGATAATCTAAATCAACTTAAGAGTAGCTATTTTATAGTAAAATTCACTTTTTATAGTTATTACTTTAATATATAATAGTTATAAAAATTACAAATCTAATTAAAGGTATTTTATGGCAAACACCGCATATCCAGATGTATTTAAAGAGTTAAAGGCTCAAGTAAGAGAAGAGGGGCTTCTTCAACGAGTTCCTATTAGAGGTAGTATAGAAATGGTAATGGTTATTGTCGCTATAATAGTGGCATTATCAACAGCTCCATTATGGAACCCTATATTATTAGGAGTTTTTATGACTATTGTTTTCACTCGTTCTGTTTTTATCTCTCATGATATTTTACATACTCAATATTTTAAAGACAAATCACTATCTATGAAACTAAGCTATCCTTTTTCTGCTTTTATATTAAGTAACTCATCATCTTGGTGGGACTATAAACATAATGTTAATCACCATACATATTGTAATATAGAGGGGAAAGATGATGATATTAACGCTTTAGATGGAGCATTTACACAACATAGAGGAAATAATCCTATTATCAAAAAGCATAAATATCTTATATTCTGGGGTGCAATGTTTTTTATGTTTCCATCATTTATAGCACAATCTTATAAATTTGTAATTACAAGAAAATTGTGGGGTGAATTTGCATTAATGCTTTTACATTGGCCTCTTATTTGGGGAACCTTAATATATCAAATAGGTGCTTTAAATACTCTATATGTGGCATTAACACTTAATTTTGTATTATCTCCTTGGTTGGCATTTGGATTTATTACAAACCATTTAGGTTGTGAGACATTTGAAGAAGAAGAGGGTAAAAAACTATCATGGATGGAACTACAAATGAGAACAAGTCGTTCTTTAAGTGGTGGTTTGTTTATACACTGGTTTTATGGTGGATTAAATACACAAATAGAGCATCATCTATTCCCAAAAGCACCACGATTTAATCTGCTTAAAATCAAAGATATGACACAAAAATTTGCTAAAGAGCATAATATACCATATTTTGAAACTTCTCCTATAACAGCATATATTCAGATTAATGATGAGCTTAAACATTATTAATATTTCAATATTTGGTGAGTTCTTACTCGCCATACAAAATTCTCTTTTATTAAATTAATATATTTTATCTGTTATAATATCAAAAATTATAAATAAGAAGGTAAAATTAAAATGGCAATAGATAAAATTAATTCAACTGATGAATTTAAGGCTCTAATAGATAATATTAAATCACAAGATGGATATATAGACCCAATTGCATTTGGTATCGCAAGAGTTGATAGAGGACAAAAAAATGCTGATAAAATTCTTCAAGCAAATTATGCTGTTGTAAACTTCCAAGAGAATTATGGCTCATCTGCGATATTTATCAAATCTTTAGAAGAGGCTGGAATTAGCGTTGATATGAGTGGCAGTGAGTTTAGTGCTACAATCAATGATGGATTTATATCAAATGCTATGAATGCTTTTGCTCCATATCTTAGTGAAGCAACAGGTAATGCTCATAAAAATGTACAAGTGATTAAAGCACTTAATAATATTGATGATATTGCAAAAAACTTTAGAATTACATTTATATATGAAGATAGTAATCCTACAACAGTAGAATCGGCTTACCTAAAACTATATGCTCTTTCACTATCAAAAGTAGCTCTTAGAAGTATCAATTTAAATGGTGCATTTGGAGTATTATCAAATGTAGCATGGGTAGGAAATAAGCCTTATGAGTTGGAGTATCTAAGAGATAATGAGATTGAGATGAAACTAAATGGAACTTATCCAAATATTGATAGTGTTGATAAATTCCCAAGATACCTACAACATATTATCCCTGCTGATAATACAAGAGTTCTTGATAGTAGTAAAGTAAGAATGGGAGCTCAACTAGCAGATGGTACAACTGTAATGCCAGGGGCAAGTTATATTAACTTTAATGCAGGTACTTTAGGTGCTGTAATGGTAGAGGGACGAATTAGTAGTTCAGCTATTGTTGGTGCAGGTAGTGATGTTGGTGGTGGTGCAAGTATTTTGGGCGTACTTAGTGGAACTGATGGAAATCCTATTAGTATTGGTGAAAATACACTTCTTGGAGCAAATTCAACTTGTGGTATGTCAATAGGTGATGGGTGTATTATTGATGGTGGATTAGCAATATTTGAGGGTACAAAAATTACAATTGATGCTAATGAACTTGCTAAAATAAAAAAGGTAAATCCAGAGGCTTCTCTTGAAGATAAAGAGATATTTAAAGCAAAAGAGTTGATGGGATTAAATGGTATCCACTTTAGAAGTAATTCTACCACAGGTAAAGTAGTAGCACTTAGAAGTATTAGAGAAGTAAAATTAAATGATGAGCTTCACTAATGAATAGAGATGATGAAAATCTTGTCAAAAAAGTATTTCTATTAGCTGTACTTAAAAGAGAAGAGGGTGAGAGTATGGAGACAACTCTTGAAGCCCTTGTAAATACAGGAATGTTTGATAAGAAAGAGGGTAGAGTAGTACTAGATACCCTTATCAAAGAGAGTTATATATCAAATAACTCTCTTACTATGAAAGGTGTGATATTAGCACAAGAGGCTCAAAGGGAGTTTAGTTTATAAAAGATATAATGACTTTAAAAGGATAAAAAATGGATTTTATGGATATATTAAAAAGTGCATCATCAATGATAGAACAAGATGATGATAGTGCTACAACTGGATTGGATTTAGGAGATATT
>JAMOOX010000043.1 GCA_027065045.1 Campylobacteraceae bacterium
CCTATTTAATAAATTAAAAAAAACTTTACTATCATAGGTTATATTTTCACTTTTAAAAGCTTTTTTTATTGCATCTTCAATTTTATAAGATAAAAATTCCTGTGGTAACCCATCTCGTTTTATTACTTTTGTAATCATTAATTATCTCTTTGTGATTAGTTGAAATCAAAATGATACTATGTTATAATATTAATTTAAATATTTCCATTGAGGTGTAATATATTATTAATTTGTTATGTATAAAATCTAGTATCATTCTAACTACTACCTTTGGATAGTAGTTGGAATTCTAACATTTCTTTACTATTGTATAGTTGATGTTTATCAAGATGTTTCAAATTTATTTTTTACAACTTTTACTATATCTACCACTTTTGATGCATACCCCCACTCATTATCATACCATACAAGTAGTTTTAACATTCTGTTTTTAATAAGTTCTGTAAAACGGTGATCTATTATAGTAGTATATCTTTGTGATTTAAAATCACTAGAGACTAGAGGTTCATAATTATTTAGCAAAATATCAAACTTTTGATTTTTCTCATACTTTTGACATAAACTTATTACCTCATCTTTGGTAGTTGAATTTTCCAAAAATATAGTTATCTCTATTGCTCCAACTGTATCAGTAGGGACTCTTAATGAATTAGAGGATATAAAATTTGAATTTATTTTGGGCATAATATGTGAACAAGCCTCTATTGTTGTAGTTTGACTTGGTATAATATTTTGTGTAGCAGAGCGACCAAACTCCAAATTACACTCAACTCCTCTATCACTATTACTTATACAACTGCTATCTAAAACTCTTTGATGATTTAGTAGAGGATGTATCGTAACTATATTTCCACACTCAATTGCATACTCTTCATCTATTATTTTTAATATAGGCAGTAGAGCCGTTGCATTACAAGAACTCGTTGATATAATTTTATGATTGTATATATCTAGTTTATCTTCATTGACACCTAGAATAACTGTAATATCTACACTATTTGATGGATGTGTTAAAAAGATTGATTTGAGATTTAATTTTTTTAACCTTTCTATATCTACACTGCTACCACTAGCATCTATTAACATATCTATCTCTCTCATATCTATATCATATATAGAACTATGATTAAGTATCTTGATAGTAGAAGTGCTATTTTTGATATAGCTACCATCTACTATAAACTTATCCTCTAATGCCCCGTAAGTAGAGTCATAATTAATAGAGTAGGCAATACTATTAATATTTGGATTAATCTCATTGATAGATACAATATCTATATTTTTATCTTTTGATATTATGTGTAAGATAGATTTGCCTATTCTACCCACACCATTTAGTAAAATTTTCATATTGAATTATAGTCTAATATCCTTAATTTATTAAACAGTTATTATCTGTTAAAATATAAAAAAAGGAGAATTGAGTAATGCTAAAAATATTAAAATTCTTATCTCTAAATATATTACTAATAACATCTATAAATGCTCAAATAGATATACAAGTAGAAAATAGTAATTTTATATTATCGCAACCATCTATAATCTATAATAAAACAGATATATACAACTATAATCGTCTAAGGCTTAGAAGTGATTGGAAAGATAATAACTTTTTTACTACTGCTATTGGAGATGTAGTTAATTATATTGGAGTAGATTATATATCACAGATAGGTGCTAATACACCATTCTCTACTCAAACGAGTATATATAGTTATGATAATGGAGCAATATATAGCAAATTATATCGTTTGTATGCTGGGGTATGATGATGGGATAAATCGTGTAGTAGCAGGATTACAAAATATATCTATGGGAGTAGGACATATATGGACACCTACAAATTTATTTAATTCCAAAAATAGCTATGCCCTAGAACCAGATGAGACTTTTGGAGTATTGGCTTTATCTTATACAAGATACTTTAAAAACAGTTCATCACTAAATATGGTAATAAGTCAAAAAAAAGATAAAAGCTATAAGTATGCTATAAATTATAAACTCTCACTTGATACAACAGATATTACATTAAATATGATTAAATCCAATGCCATAGAGATGATAGGCTTTTCAATAGAGGGAGATTTGGGTGAAAGTGGTATAGAGTATAGAAGTGAGGGAGCTTATATCAATAGTGGTGATAATGAGTTTTTTCAAGGTATAGTTGGAGCAAACTATGCTTTTGTAAATGGAATAAATCTTAGCTTAGAGGCACTATATAGTTCTAAAACTTTTACATATAACCAAATTTTAGCAACTCTTAATACTCCAATTGGTACAAGTATGAAAAATTCAAACCTATATATAGGTGCAATAATTTCTTATAATTTTAATATCTATCTCTCAAGTGCATTGATATATATAGAGAGTATAGAGGATAAAAATTCAAGATTTATATCACCATCTCTTACTTATACTATTAATGATAATAATTCACTATCAATCGGGGCTATAATATACAATGGTTCTAGTGATAGTGAATTTGGTATATTAGATAATAGTTATTATATTAAATATATGTTGAGTTTTTGATTTATTATATATAAATGTAGAGAAGTAAATAGCTCCACTCCTAAGCATAAATTTAGGAGTAGATTATAGTAGAGATTATTTTTTAATTGGAGTAACTAACATATTAACATAACGACCTTCTCTTGAAGCATCTTGTTCTAAGTTAGCAATATCTTTAAGCTCTGGCCAAACTTTATTTCTTAGTACATCAATACCAAGTTCAGGACTTGACATC
>JAMOOX010000044.1 GCA_027065045.1 Campylobacteraceae bacterium
AAAAAAGAAAAAAGAATATTAATAGACATACTCAAATTAGAGAAAAAAGAAAAAAGAATATTAATAGACATACTCAAATTAGAGAAAAAAGAAAAAAGAATATTAATATATTTCAAATGATTCATTTAAGATTAATTAAAAGATTTAAAGCTAAATTAAAATATTACCAAGAAGATGGAACACTATGGCTTTATAATCTCTATAAAAATAATATAGATGGTGGTTTATTGGCTGATGAGATGGGTTTGGGTAAAACTATTCAAGTCATAGCATTTTTATTATTAGCAAAATCAAAAAAAAATTTAATTATTGCTCCTGCTTCATTGGTACATAATTGGAAAAATGAGATATTAAAATTTACAGATATTACAGAAGATAAAATTAGCTTAACTATTGAAGATAATAGTTTGATAACAATTTTATCTTATGAGTATGCAAGAAGCAAAATAGATATACTTCAAAAACAGAATTTTAATATATTAATAATGGACGAATCTCAAAAAATAAAAAACCATAAAACACAAATTTTTAATGCTATTATTCAAATCCAAAGAAACTTTACAATCATTATGACAGGTACACCTATTGAAAATAGTTTAAATGATTTATGGAATATGTTATTTACCATCAATCCTAGTCTTCATGAACTATATACAAGTAAAATTCAACCTTTATTACTAGATAAAGAAAACTATACCAAGGCTATAGAGCTTACTATTAGTATCTTGCACCCCATAATGATACAAAGAAAAAAGAAGCAAGTTTTAGACCTACCAAATAGAGATACACAAACACTACTTATAGAATTTACAAGACAAGAAAAAGATAAATACACTCAATTAGTAAATACTTTTACATCAGCCCTAAAAAGTGGATTATCTGGTAGAATTCAATCTATTGCATTAGAAGGACTATTAAGACTTAGACAATATTGTTCCATTCATTCCATAGTCCCACAATCTTTATTGATAATGCATAATTTAGTAGATAGTAAAATAGATGAAACTTTAAAGATTATAAAAGCTTCTATAAAATCAAATGAAAAAATTATAGTATTTTCTCAATTTACAAGTAGTTTGGATAAACTAGAAATACTTTTTAAAGAGTTAAACTATAGTTATCTTAGGCTAGATGGTTCTACCTCAAAAAATAATAGAAATAAATATGTAGAACAATTTCAAGATATAAATAGTGAATATACTATTTTTCTTATCTCATTAAAGGCAGGAGGAGTAGGACTAAATTTAACATCAGCTAGGACTGCCATACTCTTTGAGCCTTGGTGGAATCCAGCAGTTGAAGAACAAGCATTTGCAAGAATAGATAGAATAGGACAAAAACAAACGACCAAAATATATAGACTCATTTACAAAGATTCTATAGAAGAGAAGATAGATAATCTAATTCAACAAAAGCAAGGGATATTTGACAATATGTCAAGCTTTTTGATGAGTAGTAAAAATTTAGAGATGGAGGTTGTAAAAGATATTTTTAAAATATCTTAAAGATTATATGGAAGAGATAAAAAATAAGTTTTTAAGAGAGATAGATACCATTGAGAACAAAGAAGATTATCTTATTTTATTTAAGAATGAAGAAGGGTTTAAAAATGAGGAAATCACTGATTTTAATGAAAAATTAAAAGAATTTATTCAACGACAAGAAGGAAATAAAGAAATTGATTTAAGTTATGTTTACTTTCATGAGCATTATGATTTTGCAAATAAAGATTCATCGTTTAATAAAATATTAGAAGAATTAAAAATATTAAACCATTCAAAAAATGAAGAAAATAAAAATTGTGCAACTATAAATAAATCATTTAATTTTGGTAATGCAATTTTTTATAAAAGAGTAGAGTTTATTAGAACAGTTTTTGAAAAACAAATGAGTTTTGAGGGAGCAACTTTTGAAGGTGATATAAACTTTGAAAACTCTAAATTTATATTTGAAAATAAAACAGACAATGAAGTTGAAGTTAGTTTTGAGGGTGTAATTTGTAAAAAAGAAGCTATTTTTAACTCTGTAGAGTTTTTTCATAAAGTAAGCTTTTTTAGGGCAAGATTTTATGATTATACTAGTTTTAAAGATGTAACATTTCATGATGAAGTTGATTTTGAAAATACTGTATCAAAAGATATTTTCTTTTTTCATAATGTTAAATTAGGCAAAATTAGTTTTATTGGTTCTCATCTTGAAAATGCAAATTTTTTAAGATTAAAAGATAAAGATAAAAAAGTTTTACAAAAAGATAATTTTCAAAATAAAGATAGTATTAGATTGGTAAAAGCACAATATGAAAAAGAGAATAATACAACAGAAGTAAATTGGTCATTTCCACTTGAACAAGAATTTTATTTAGACTTATTAGGTAAAGAGAAATCATATTATCCAAGTAAAAATATAAATAAAATATCTCTTTTGATTCATAAATATGTATCAAATTATGGAACTGATTGGCTTAGAGTTTTAATAGTATTATTTGGTTTTGGATTTTTGTTAAGTTTTATTTATACATTCTTTCATATTCAATTTCCACAAGATATTAAATTTAATAATAAAGAGAAAGAAATACTTATTTTTGGAATTATTTTTTCCATAGTCATTTATTATTTTTACAATAAAAATCAAAAATTTTATAAACTATTATTATTTATATTTATAGTATATTATATTCAAGGAATGTTTATGTTTGATATTTTGCAAAATGTAACTAATAAAATTGCTACACTTATAAATCCACTAAATATATTTAAACCAAACAAAGAATATTTTAAAGATATTGCACTATATGGAATTTTTGTAAAAGCGATTATCTCTACCTTAGTATATCAATTCATAATATCATTTAGAAATAGCACAAGGAGAAAATAGCTAATGGAAATAAAGTTTTTAAACAATAAAATAGAAAATATTCAAGCTGATTTGGAGATTGTTTTATTAAAAAAACATAAACTTCTAAAGGCAAATGATAGATTTATTCAAAAAAATAAACTATATGTAAAAATAGCAGACTTTAAACACTACACTATTACAGAAACTTTAAGTAATACTATAAAATATATACATAAAACCAATAAATATAAAAGTATAAAGCTTTCGTTATATGGAATAAGTGATAAAAAGATACAAGCATTAATAGATGGATTGATTTTAGGTGGATATGATTTTACTAAATATCAAAGTAAAACTAAAAAGTTAAAATTAAAAGATATTTTTATTGCTAAAGAAAATTTTATAAATAGTGATAATTTTATAGATTATGAAGAAATAAAATTACTCATAAATAAGTGTATTATTGTTAATAATAATATAAATATTACTCGTGATATGATAAATTCTGTGGCAGAGGATACTACACCCATTAAGCTATCAAAATGGATAGAAAAAGAGTTAGAAGATAGTAATATAAAATGTATTGTTAAAGATGAAGATTATATCCAAAAAGAGCTTCCTGCTTTTTATGATATTTCAAAAGGTAGTGTCAATAACCCTAGATTAGTTCATCTAAAATATAATGAAAATAAGGGATATAAAAAAGTTGTATTGATTGGTAAAGGTGTTACTTTTGATACGGGGGGTATGAGTTTAAAGCCATCAAATTATATGTATGATATGCGACTTGATAAAGCAGGAGCAGTTACAATATTTGGAATTATAAAAACGATTAATGATTTAAAACTACCTATAGAAGTGCATAGTATATTAGGACTTAGTGAAAATATGATTTCTAATAACGCTTATAAACCAGGGGATGTAATAAAAACAAGAAAAGGGAAAACAATAGAGATAATGAATACAGATGCAGAAGGAAGAATACTTTTAGCTGATTTATTTGAATACTCACAAGATAAAATAAAAAAGATTGACTATATATTTGATTATGCAACTTTGACAGGAAGTGTGGTCGGTGCTATTGGACAATATTCGGCAGGATTAATTGGACATAATAATAAATTAAAAATTAAAATGATTAAAATATCAAAAAAGACAGATGAAGAGTATGTTGATTTACCTTTTAATAGATATTTTTTTGAAAATAGTTATCAATCAGCAATAGCAGATTTTTCAAATATACCAACTTCTTCAATTGGTGGAGGTACTATTATGGGAGGTGTTTTTATTGATAATTTTTTAGAAAAAAAGTATAAAAATAAATGGCTTCATATTGATATTGCAGGAGTATCATTTATAAAAAGTAGTTGGAAATACCATCAGTATGGTGCTACTGGTTTTGGGGTGAAAAGTAGTATGTATATGATAAAAAAACTAATAAGTAATTCATCTGTGTAAATATGAATTACTTATTTTTAGTTCTATTATAATATATTTTTTACTAATTACTCCCCAACTCTTCTTCTATATCTTCTATACTAGGCAAAGATGATTTAAACTCTTTTGGTAATATTTGAGTTAGTTGATATTCACTTACTCCCATAGGTTTATTTATATCTTTTAGTGAATACTCTACAATGGTATCATTTTTGGATTTACATATTAAGATACCTATTGTAGGATTATCTCTCTCTCCTCTAAGTTCTCCATCAACAGCAGATATATAAAAATTTAATTTACCTGCAAATTCAGGCTTGAAATCAACTACTTTTAGCTCTACAACTACATAACAATATAGCTTAATATGATAAAAGAGTAAATCTATTTTAAACTTTTCTCCTCCTACATCTAATTTATATTGCCTACCTACAAATGAAAATCCTTGACCTAACTCTAATAAAAACTTTGTCATATTTTCCATTAAAGCATCTTCAAGTTCTACCTCATTATATTTTTCTCTTAGAGTTAAAAAATCAAATTTATAGGGGTCTTTTAGTGTCTCAATAGCTAATTCTGAATGAATTTTAGGTAGTTTTTTTGTAAAGTTAGTTATAGCTTTACCCTCTCTTAGATGTAATTGATTATCTATTTGTGCTTTGAGTGTAGCTCTTGAATAACTATTTTCTATGGTTTTATTAATATAAAATATTGCTATATCTATATCTTTTATCTTTGTAATAATAGCGATATTATGCCCCCAAGGGATTTGAAATATACTATTTTCTAATTGGGCAACAGGTTGTTGGCTTTTTGAAAAGAATAGATACCACTGTCTCATATATTTGATATTACTTTTAGAAAAACCTTTAATATTTGGAAATTCTACTTTTAAATCTCTACTAATATTTGTGATAATATTATCACCCCAAGATGACTCTTTTTGTTTATTTACAATCATCTCTCCTATATCCCAATATAGTTTTAAAAGCTCTATATTTACTTTAATAGAAGCTTTTATTTGCGATGACTGAATTTTTTGTTTTATTGTTAATATAAACTCTTTATATTCTGATATTTTTATATTTGGCATTTTCTCCTCCTACTCCCAAATCACACTAACCCCATACTCCTCATCAACTATTATCTCTTTGGTATAATATATCTTTTTTCCATACTTCTTGCTAATAAGCTCCACTTCAATAGAACCATCTCTAAGTAGCTCTCTAATCTCTTGATATGAGAGCCATTTGCCATATCTTGATAGGGCATTTTGCCATATTCTAAAGCCACAAGAGGCTTTGGGGCTAAGTTCAAATAGTTCATTATCTTCACTTATCCAATGAGCATTTGAACAGGCATATAGTTTTACTTTTTTGCCTCTTGCTACTTTATCTCTTACCTCTATCTCTCCATTATCACAATATGGACACTTGCCTAAAATCATAATATTATGAATATACCTCTAGTGAATCATAATATACAACTGTTGGTTCAGAGTAGTTTGGTACATCATCATAACTAAATATACTATAATATTTATTTTTATCAAATGAGCCATAGTTATCATAAGTATATGTATCTCTACCACCATAAATTTTAACTCCATCAGAGAAATTTTTGGGTGGGTGGAAGCTATTTCTTACTACATAGTAGCCTTTTAGATTATCATCTTCTAGGCTATCCCAAGATAATTTAATCATTCCATTTACTCTTGAAATTTTTATATTTTCTACTTGTGATAGTGGTTCTCTTCTACGATTAATATACTTCATTTTTAATCTTACCTCATCATCCCAATTTAAGATTCTATCTTTTATCTTGCTATTTGGTGAAGTAGCTTTTATTACAAGTTGTAGTTTATTTGATTGTTGATGAATTTGGCTTAGTTTCTCTTTTGAGAGTGTATCAAATATAAAATAGTTATAATCTTTTGAGTTTAGAGTATCTTCTGCTACCTCATATCCAATATACTCAATTTTTTCTCTATTAATTATATCATCATAGGAGTTTACCTCATCTACTTCAATAAGTTCTACATAATATCTTGTGTTTTTACTCTTTTTAAATTTGTTTTTATTTTTTAATTTTAATATAGCATGTGTAATAATATTAGAGTTATAATCAGGCATACTATCTAAATCAAACTCCATATATCCATATACTCTATCCCCATTTTTATCAAATCCACTTTTTAATGTAGGTGCTATTCCATCTTTTGAGATATTTAATACTTTTGTAGGAGTCAAAGTCATCTCTATATCGCTAATACTATATTTAATATCTAGCATAGGACGATAATGAATACCTCCACCAAACTTACCATAACCTATATCAAATTGCATTAGTTGAGAATCTTCACCATCAGGAAGATACTTTGGCCCATCTAACCTAAAATGAACTTTGCTTTTATCTATCTCTTTTTGAAGTGCTTCACACTCATAGCTAGAGAAGTTCCAAAAATTCCAAATACCTTGTGTTAGATTTTGTGATTTAATAGCATCACCCACAGTTGCCGTAGTAGAAGCACCTTCTATATCATCAAAATCTGTAATCTCTACAAAGCTATTAGTATCTAAAATAGAGATATTCCACTCTCCAAATCTCTCAATCTTAGCACCTACTCTATTCATTGGATATAGATATAGTTTTGCTGATTTAATTGAAGCATTATCAGGAATTGTATCAAGATTAAAAGATATTACACTATTACAAACCCCTCTACTCTTGCTAATCCCTGCAAAAAGCGAATTATCTCCAAAGTGAGAACGGTTTTGTTCTTTTGTATTCTCTCCTAAGTATCCAGTACCATTTTTAGAAGCAAATATAATTTTAGAAAACTCATCATCTTCTAATATAGTCCTTACTCTTAGAGTTGGTGCAAATGATGATTTAAGCTTACTCTTTTTATTTATAGCTCGGATATTATAAAAGTAGTTTGTAGAACTCTCTAAATTGCTATCGCTAAACTCTCTTTTACCTACAATAGCTATTCTAGTCCTACCATTACAAGCATCTTTATCTTGTGTACTTCTATAAATTTCAAAGTATATATCATCTCTATGCTCATAATCCCATTTAAGCTCAATAGATGATGAATCAGTTGATTTTATCTCAAAGTTTTTGACTCTTGTTGGTGCTTGTGTAGAGTAGTTTATCACCTCGCTAAATGCCCCAATAAGAGCAGGAATATTCTCTTGAATTGATGAACTCATACTCTTCATATAATCAGGGATATTTTTTGTCCCCACCTCTACAACAGTAGCAATTATCCCCTTAGAATAATAATACTCTCTACCACTACCACTAATTAGTTTTGCAGGTGGCTTACCTCTATGAATACCATATTTTCGCCCAGTAATCTTTTCTATCTCATCATTCATATTAGCACATAATACATTCATATCCGTACCATTAAGCTCTGCTTCGTGTTTGAATTTATGAGCAGGAAAAAATACATTTCCTTGTGAGTGATAATCAAAAGAGATTGTAATATTAGGATGAGTATCTACAAAACCCTTAATAGCCTTAGTTTCAGCCTCACTAAATGGAAACTCTCCACCATATACATTAGAACTTTTATTAGACTCTTTATGAAACCCTATTGAGAAGTTTCTATTTAAATCTACCCCAATACTACCATCAGAGTTTGGTCTTCTATTTTTTCTCCAAAATGAGAAATGTTTACGAGAATACTCATACCCATCAGGATTAAGACAAGGTACTATATACATAGTAGAGTTCTCTAAACTTCTCTCTAATAATGGGTCAATATCTCTATTTTGAGCAACAAACTCTATAAATTCTAATCCCAATTCATTACCAATCCACTCTCTAGCATGAATACTACCTGTATAAAGCATAGCAGGTTTGCTATCAGCACTCTCTACATCTTGTGAAATCTTAACCAATATTATATCTCTATTTTCATAGGTAGTCCCTATCTTAATTACATCTATTAAATCTGGATACTGCTTTTGCATATCATATATAAATTCTAAACTCTCTTGATATGATTTATACTGTTTTTTCATTAATGAAATAATTCCTTTTTTTTTATGACATTATACCATATATGAAAAATGATTAAACTTTTAGTATGAGATTATATTTATATCTTTAATTTAAAGCTATTTAATATATAGCCATTTTTGTAAGTATCTCAAAAATACTCATCTTAGAAGAGTCTAATATTTTATTATCTATCTCTATTGTAAATTCTAATTTATATTTCTCACACTCTAATATCCATAAAGTAAGTTGAGATAGCTTATCTTCTTCTTCTCCCTCAATATCTTTGAATTTAAAGTGCAAAATATCATCTTCTGCTTTATATAAAAACTCTTTGGACATTAACTTATCTGATTTTACAAATGATGCCCAGTGTATTAGAGATAGAGATTCTCCCTCTCTAAATCTCTTGAATAAAATCTAATATATCATCTGAAATAAATATTTTATTATATACAACCTCTTCAAAAGGATTTTTGGTAGCAATTACAAAAAAGTTTGTAGGTAGGGCTAATGCTTTGCTATCTATGGTTACAAATCTCTCTTCCATAGCTTCTAATAAGGCACTTTGAGTTTTGGAAGATGCTCTATTTATCTCATCTGCTAATAAAAAGCTAGAGAATATTGCTCTTTTTTGAATATAAAAGAGGCATCTTTGGTATCATAATAATTTACTCCTAATATATCAGAAGGTAACATATCGCTAGTAAATTGTATTCTTGCATAATCAAGCCCTAATATATGGCTAATAGTCTTAGCAAGTGTAGTCTTACCTATCTTCTATCAAGATATGTCCACCTGCAAAAAATGTAGCAATAGAGAGTTTGACTTGTAACTCTTTATCTACAATTATTCTATTTGCATCTGTTGTTATTTTTTGTATTAATTTTAGACTATCTTGCATAAGTTATCTCCTTGAAACTCTCTATCTCTTATAGGTTTAGGATTATTTACCTCTATTTTATGAGGCATATTTACCCACTCAATATTATCTAACATTTGTAATGAAGCTATTGTAGAGGTTCTAGTTTTGGGTGCTTTATTATATAAAAATATATTAAATCCATTATTATATAGTGCTATTCTTGTGCTACTAGCTGTAGAGTAGGTGGTGAGTACTCCATCATCTGCTATAATATCTTTAATATCTCTAAAGTGTTCAAATGTCCAAAGTAGAGGATTGTTTTGTGGGCTAAAAGCATCTTGATAAATAATATCAAATTTTATATTAAGCTTTGGAATAGATACTCTTGCATCTCCAACTAATATTTTAATCTTAATATTATTATCAATATATTCATAATTTTGACTAAGTAAATTTATAATATTTTTAAGATTATCAAACTCTTTTGGATAGTTAAAACTACTAAGTGATTGAATAAGGTTTATATCAAATTCAGGGGAGTATATCTCTAAATTTATATTAAGTTTTTCTTTTTGAATATAATATATTGTAGCTAAGGTATTATACCCCAACCCAAAACAAATATCTAATATTTTAAGGCTCTTTTTATCAGATTGATAATATATAGATGGGATTACATATTTATTTAGAGACTCCACCAAAGCACCATCTTTGGTAGAGTGATAATGTTCATTAAACCTATATGAAAATAGTGTATCACTACCATCAAGGGTAGTTACTTTTTTATATTCCAACTTCATCTAACTCTTTGAATTTAAATGCCTCTATAATATCTTCTACGCTTTTCTCTTCTCTTACTACTAGAACCATACTGCCCTCATTCATAAACTCCATATAATTCTCAAACTTATTAGCCAAAACTACAAAATCCAAAAACGGAGCATCAATATCAGCTTTTGTATTATAAAATTTTGTAGATTGGATTGAACCATTATCAAAATCTACAACAGCCCATGAAGTAGCCATAAGTTCTGATATTATCTCTTTGTTATCATCTAATGGAATGGCTATTAACATTTTGTACTACCTATTAGAGATTTGTTTAGTTTAAGTTTTTTATTACTCATTTTACCGATACCTCTATCTAATACTTGTTGTGCTATCTTTTGAGCCTGTTTTAAAGAGTGCATTTTGCAAGTCCCACATTGATAAATATTAAGTTCTGGAATATCATCTTTACTCTCTAGTTTAACTACATCTTCCATTGATTTTTTCCAAGCAGATGCTACTCTTTTTCTAGTAGGAGTACCTAAAAGAGACATATAAAACCCAGTTCTACAACCCATAGGAGATATATCAATAATCTCAACACTCTTAGTATTTAAATGCTCTCTCATAAATCCTGCAAAAAGGTGTTCTAGCGTATGGATACCTTTTGGAGATAAAATCTCTTTATTAGGTAGTACAAATCTTAAATCAAATACTCTAATATCATCTCCACTTGGAGTACTCATATTTTTAGCAACTCTAACAGCAGGCGCTTTCATCTCTGTATGGTCAACCATAAAACTATCTAATAGTGGCATAATCTATCCTTGTTTAATTTTTAAAAATTATATCTTAATATCTGTTAATATATCCTCTATTATCTCACTCTTGATAAATAATAGATTTTTAAATATCATTTTAAGGTCATCTATTCTCATACTATCAAAACGAGTAGAGACAAAATATTCATATCTATTAAGTCCTAGTTTTTTTAATATCACAAAATGCCATATTGCACCTACAATATATGCACCTTTTATTTCACTCTTTTTATTTAATTCTACACCACTTATTAACTCTGCTAATAGTTGTGGTCGTGGATTACTATACTCTTCATTTCTTTTAAACTCTTGGATAAAAAAGTAAGGTTTTTGGCTTTTTAATAATCCTTTTGATACTACAAAATCAGTTGTACCTTTGAATATAAAATTATTAGCTTCATATTGAAGAGGAAGTTCATAAAAATCTCTAAACTCATTTTCAAAAGATTTAAACTCCACTCTATTTAAAACAGGAATAATTACATTAACTTTTAAATCCTCTTCATTATAATCATCAATTAATATCTCATTATCTCTAATGATTTTTTGAAATATTCTCTCATCTTCTTGAGTATATTTACCGTGATATCCAAACCATTTATCAAAAATTTTACTATCTAATTTTTTTTGAATATCTACAATCTTATCCAAATCAATATCTCTAATTCTACTATATTGATAAATAGGCTTACTACTCTCTTTGGAATTTAAATTTTTTATCTCCTCTTGAAGTTCTAATATCTGTTTTAATAGCTTCTCTTCTAACTCTCTATTCATCTCTAAAACCTTAAATACCAAAAAAGCTTTTTATAAATGCTCTCTCTTTACTATTTTTAATATCAATCTTAGCAGTTGTATTATCATCTTTTTTGATATTTAAAGTAGAGTTGTTTTCAATGCTTATATGAGTTTTAGCCCAAGTTTTTTCAAGTTCGTCCATACGAAGTAGCACATCAGAGGCATTTGGTTTCTCTTTTGTATTATTTCTTGTATCTACTATTGTTAATCCACCTAATCTTTTTTCAAACTTATATGGACTATATTTTTTGAACTCTTGATAAATTCTATCCTCTTTTGGTGCTGGGATAGCTCTTTTTAATGCCAAAATACCCATTATCAAAAATCCAGCTAATAGACCAAAAATCAATACTCTTTTTACTAAACTAACCTCTTTATTTTCTTCCATTACTACTCCAATTCTCTATATATTTTTTAGCTTTAATATCCAACATTTTCATTCTCTCTTTGCCTTTTGGAAATTTCTTTCTAAGCTGTTTCATCTCATCTAAAAACTCACTAATCCCATCAGGAATTAAATTTTGTAGATAAATCCTAAGATGTTTTGCTATCGCAGGAGATGCCCCTGATGTAGATATAGCAATAGTCAAATCATCTTTTTTGACATAAGATGGAAATATAAAATCACAATAATCTACACTATCTACACTATTACATAGACAATTATACTCCTTTGATTCATCAAAAATCTCTTTTTGAAGAGGTATATTATCCACAGCTACTACAACAATAGCAAACTTGGATATATCCCCTTTTTGATACTCTCTATTTTCAGATGTTAGAGAGTATTTATCTATTAAAGTTTTCATATCATTAGATATTTGAGGAGATATAATATATATATCTTTTGTAAAATCTAATAGATGAGTAAGTTTTTCATAAGCGATATAACCACCACCTACAATCAATATTTTTTTGTCATCAAGTTTTAAAAATGCTGGAAAATAGCTCATTAATTCTCTTTTTAAAAGTATAATATCATAAGTTTTATGATTATAACTTAATCTATATCAAAGCAAAACATTAATAAATATTAGATAAAATCAAAAGAAAAAATTATTAGGTAAAAAATGAATATAAATTTAGAAAATAAAAAAGTATTATTAGGTGTAACAGGAAGTATATCAATATATAAAGCTTGTGAAGTGGCAAGACTATTTATAAAAGCAGGTGCTAAGGTTCAAGTCATTATGAGTAAAGATGCCAAAAAGTTTATATCACCTTTGACATTTGAAGCCCTTACAAGGACAAAAGTATTATGTGATGATAGTGAAGATTGGAGCAGTGAGCATAATCATATTGGAGTAGCAAAAAGTGGAGATATATTTATAATCGCTCCTGCTACGGCAAATACAATTAATAAACTTAGCAAAGGAGTAGCTGATAATATCTTATTACAAGTTGCACTTGCTTTTAGTGGTAAATTTCTAATTGCTCCATCTGCTAATACTCAAATGCTTAATAACCACTTTACAAATGGTGCATTAAAAATGCTAAAAGTAAATGATTGTAGAGTGATAGAGCCTCAAAATAAACTATTAGCTTGTGGAGATGAGGGAAATGGAGCATTAGCCAAACCATTAGAGATATTTTATCAAGGGGCAAAGGCTCTATTAGAAGAGGAGTTTTGGATAGATAGAAAAGTAGTAGTTACAGGAGGAGGCACAAGAGAAAAAATTGATGAGGTGAGATATATTTCAAACTTTTCAAGTGGCAAGATGGCTGATAGTATAGCTACGGCTCTATATCTAAAAGGTGCTGATGTATGTTATATTAGAACCAAATATAATCAACTACCAAATGAGATATATACTATTGATATTGATAGTGTTGATGAGATGTTAGACTATACAGTTGATGCAATTAGAGTGGCAAAAAAGGGTAAAATGAGTAAAACAAGTATGAATAGTGTAGATGCCCCTCATCTAATACAAAAAAAGCCATATCTATTTATGGTTTCAGCCGTATCAGACTTTACTCCTAAATATCCACAAAATAGCAAACTTAAAAAATCATCTATTGGAGATAGTTGGAGTATAGAACTTAAATCTACAACAGATATATTATCAAATATAGATAAAAATGGATTAATTACTATTGGATTTAAAGCAGAGATGGATAGAGATAGTGGATTTGATAATGCTAAAAATATGCTAAAATCTAAAGATATAGATGGAGTTTGCTATAATCTATTAAATAGTAGTGAGAGTTTTGGAAGTGATGATAATGCTATTGAGTTTATTACTCAAAATAATAGTATTAATTTAGGTAAAAAAAGCAAGATGGAGTTAGCATTTGATATTTTAAATAAGAGCTTAGAGATTGAAACACCATTATAAGCATAAAGTATAAATGGGGTAAAAGAGTTTATTATTAAGAGATTTTTTAGACTATATCCACTATTTTGGTTATCTGTATCATTTGATAAAGTAGTTGCAAATCTTACAATATTGCCATTTATGATAATCCTAATATCTCTATTAATATTTTTAATAAAGAGATAAGAGTTAAATTACTTTTTATAATTTTGACAATATCTATAATACCCCAAGGAAAACAAACAACTAAAAAATAACTCTAATCTAAAAAAGAGTAAAATTAGATAAGAAATGAAAAAAGGGGTATAAGATGAGTCGTAAAAAAACAGTAT
>JAMOOX010000045.1 GCA_027065045.1 Campylobacteraceae bacterium
TATGATAAAATTTTATAACTTAGAGGATAAAAAAGAGCATATTATAAACCGTTGTAATGAGTGGTATAATAGCTATAAATTTAATGAAGATATAGAATATACTATATATAATAGTGATATGATACTCTACTACTTTGATAGTATGATAAGAACAGATAAAGAACATAGAGATTTAATAGATACAAATGTAAGAACAGATTACTCTAAATTAAAGTTTTTAGTATATAGCAATAAAAAGCTAAATGGTAATTTCAAAATGTTAAACCAACTAATTTTAGGTGAAGATGTATTTGTAGATAAAATCAAAGATAATTTTAGTGCCTTTGAATTAGCAAATGAGGAGAATTTTAAATCATTTATATACTCATTAGGATTTATAACAATGCAAAAAGAGCTTTTTAGACTAAAGCTTACCATTCCAAATCAAACTCTTAAAAAACTACTATCAGAATTTATAGATTATGCTTATGAGGATTTTGATGATTATACTATGAAAATAGGTACTCTAAATGACTATTTGGCTCAACTTGCAATTAACAAAGATTTAAAAGTATTTCACTATATAGCAGAGGTAATAAAAGAGAGTACATCAATTAGAGATTATATAGATGGAGAGAACTTTGTAAAAGCCTATTTAATGGCATATCTAAATCTTAATAACTTTTATGCACTTAGAAGTGAAGTAGAGAGTAATAAGGGGTATATTGATATTTTATTAGACCCTATTCAAGAAGAAGTGCCTTATGGGGTGATAATAGAACTTAAATATATTAAACGGAGAAAATTTAGTAAAAAAATACTTCAAAATCATATAATACAGGCTAAAAAACAGTTAAATCAATATAATTTGGGTAGTAGATATATTAAAGTTGTATTGGTTTTTAATGGGTGGGAGTTGGTTTATTGTGAGGAAGTCAAATGATAGAACTTAAAAATATAAGTAAAATATATCAAGTTTCACAAAATCATCAAATTAAAGCAGTAGATAATATAAGTCTTAAATTTGATGAGGGTGAGCTTATTATACTCAAAGGTTCTAGTGGGAGTGGTAAAAGTACCATTCTCTCACTTATAGCAGGGCTTAATAAACCATCAAATGGAGAAGTAATTGTAGATAATAGAAGGATTTCTAAACTTCCTGATGATTTTTTGGCTCTCTTTAGAAGAGAAAATATTGGATTTATATTTCAAAAATATAATCTTATCCCATCTCTAAGCGTATCAAAAAATATAATTTTACCACTTGTACCAAATAATCCAGATGAAAAAGAGCTACAAGAAGCTTTGGATAGTGTGATGAAGAGATTTAATATATCACATAAAAAAGATATATTAGTGAGCAAATTATCAGGAGGAGAACAACAAAGAGTAGCGATTGCAAGGGCTTATATAAATGAGCCAAAAATAGTTATCGCAGATGAACCAACGGCAAATCTTGATAAAAAGCTCTCACTTGATTTTATTAATATATTAAAAGAGCTAAAAGAGTCAAATAGAACTATTATATTAGCTACACACGACCCACTATTTTTTGATTTGGATTTTGTAGATAGAATAATTGAGATAGAAAATGGTGTAGTAATATGATATTCTCTGCTGAGATTATTGCAATTAGTATATTAAATGTGATTTTTATAATCTTCTCTTTTATAGCATTAGTAATAAGTATTAAAATATTTTATAAATGGGATATAAACTCAACGACTAAAAGTCAATATAACCTAGAAAAAAATAGTTTTTTGGGTGCTACTATAATCAAATATATATTCTTTCTCAAAATTCCACTCTTTATATTTTTTGTATTTACTCTTGATGAAATTTCTAATATTTTAACTGGTGCTATGTGTGGTGCAGGTGTAATTGATGCTACAAGAAGTGGTATATATCTACTTATCTTAAAAATTATAAATCTATATATATTTGCCCTTTGGATTAGCATTCATTATAAAGATATTGCAAATGAAGAGTTGCCATTTACAAAATATAAATTTGGAATATTTATAATAATATTTTGGCTATTAATTGGTGAGATATACTTAGAGTTCCTATTTTTTAGCTCTCTTGATGTCAATAAATTAGTAAGTTGTTGTGGCTCGTTATATTCAAGTAGTGCTACATCTTATCTATCTAATATATTTAATATACCAAGTAGTATAATTATATCTATATTTTATTTTAATTTTATATCTATGATAGCTTTGATTAAATATAAATACCCATTTATCATATCTAATATACTATTTATAATCACATCAATAGTATCATTAATTATATTTTTTAGTACATATATATATCAACTACCATCTCACCACTGCCCATTTTGTATATTACAAAAAGATTACTATTATATTGGATATATCCTATATACATCTCTATTTATTGGGACATTTAATGGTATAGCATCATTTATAAATTCAAAATCTAAAAGAGTATCAATTATATTTAACTCTATATATACTATTATAGTATCTCTATATGTAGTAGTTTTTTATATCAAGAATGGTGTTTGGCTTTGATAATAAACTCTTATTTATTATTCGGGAGGATTAGATAATACTCTTTTCTAATCTTTTCCCGACTTCGCCCTAAACCTTCCTTAAGCAACGACTAAATCCCCACCCACTAAGGAAAGTTAAAGCTCTAAATTATTGTAGTGCCTAGCTAAATCTATATATCATTCTACTTTAAGCTAAACTAGGCT
>JAMOOX010000046.1 GCA_027065045.1 Campylobacteraceae bacterium
TGTTGCTAAACTAAGACCTACTACCGTTGATAAAATTATTTTTCTCATTTTTTGTATCCTTTTTAAAAATTATATGAAGCTAAAACTCTAAAGTTTTTACTGTTAAAATCTGTACTTGTTGCATCTTCTTTGTTGTCATCTATTACATAGATAGCACTAAAAGTAAAATTATCATTTGGAGTGTATTCTACACCAATATCTTGCTCTACAATATGAGCTTTAGCTCCGTTGCTATCTGCATCACCTTTAAAATCCCCATAAGCATAAAGGAGATTAAAGTCACCAATACTATAACTTAAACCTGCGACTATAGCTTCTGCATCTCTATCTTCTGTGATTTCATCTAAAATCATGGTATCCATATTGGTAAAGAGTGCTCCTCCACCATACCCACTAAAACTATGCTTTCCTACCTCCTTTCTTGATTTGTTATATGCTATATTAATACTAAGACCACTTACAACAACTTCAGCCATAACACCATAGATATTTGCTTCCACATTGCTACTATCTTGTTCACTCTCGCTTAGATACTGAGCAGCTAAAGTTAAATCTACACCACTTAAATTAAGCTTTGTTGAAGCATCTATATAAATTGCATTATTACCATTGTTATCTGCACCATTTATAATATCACTAGCTGATGCATTTGAAATATTGTAGCACCATCCATTTACTTTAAAATTATTATTTGAAAAAGTTACACCTGCAAGATTTACACCATCTTTACCAGTTTTTACCCAACCATCATCTAGCCCAGCATCAGCACCTTGCCATCTGTTTAAATGTCCAGCTACAATGCTAAAAGCACCTACCTCATAAGTAGTCATATATGCTTCAAAAGTATTTGGAACCATTCTAATGTCATCACTATCTGCAAGTGGTGTATCAATTACTTGACGACCTATACGAAGGTTTAATCCTTCAAACTCATAGTTTATATACGCTTCAGTAAGTTCAGTATATGAACCTTTTGAGCTTGAAAGCTCATCATTTCTTTCACCTTTATCTTTATCTCCACTTATAAAATGTATATCATGAGATGTTGTAAAAGCAACGCCTGCATTAAACCCTTTATATTTTGCTAACTCATATTTTAGTTGAAGACCAATAGCTGTTGCGTAAGTATCTGTATCGTTATCATTACTATAACCTGAGTAGATAGAACGAACATTTCCACTTCCTTTTCCATCTTCAAACATCCCTTTTAGAGTTACTACCTCATTATCTGCCGATAAAGCTGTCCCAAGAGCTATAGCTGTCACTAAACTCAATTTAACCATTCTTGTCATTTTTTACCTTTTTTTATTATTTTTAAATTTTACAAACACTTCTTACATTTTTTATGTAGTGTTATAAACTCTGATGTTTTCATAGCATCACAAATATTCATTTCAATTTTTTTTACCTTGTTGCATTTAGGACAAATTTCAAAAACATCTACTTCATCTCTACATAAACAGTAGTAAGCCTTTTTTAAGTCATCTTGAATCATAAAAATCAACTCACACTCTATTAAAAACCGTAAATGTCTGTAAATAGTATTTAAAGATATCTTTTTAGGATATTCATCAGCTACAAACTCTACTATCTCAGAGACACTTAAACACTCCGTACTTTCATTTAAAACTTTATAAATAACTTCTCTACTATTAGAGTGATTTACTCTTTTTTTCTCTATACACTGTTGTAATTTATCTATCAAATAGACTCCTTTGTTATCTCTTTAAAATCAGCTTTGCAGAATGTATGATACAAACCTGATTTAATATGAATAAAATTTTAAATCTTAGGTTAAAACATTTTAAATTAGGAGAATATATACCTGTCCTACCTCTATATTTAATTACAATTAACTATATTGCTCATCACTGAGATATATAGATTTAAGTTTAAGTGTTAGGTAATTTATATTCATAAACACTTAAAAATATAATATTAATATCACTTACCTCCTTTTTTGATAATATTTATCAAAATAATACAGATATAAAACTTAAAAAATCTTTATAGTGATAATTATTATCAATTTAATTTCTGCTAAAGGAAAATAGTGTTAAAGTTCTCTTATTGTAAATGATTATCCTAAAGGAAATAGATGAAAAAGATAGTAATTACAAGTTTAGTAGGAGGTGTTTTACTTCAAGCACAAGTAGTTCCAGGAATTAACTCCAAAGGTGGAGCTATGACACTGCCAGATGGGAAACTCAAAATGGGTATCAAGTATATACATATGAAAAGAGACTGTATGTTTGATGGTAGTAAAGAGGTTATAAATCAACAAAACCTTGATGCAACAGTAAATGTAACTATTTTAGCACTTAGGTATGGTGTTAGTAAAAACTTTGATATTAGAGTTGCATTACCATATAAACAGATAGATGCAACTGCTCAATTAGGTCCAAATAGTGTTGCAATTGACAATAAAGGTATTGGCGATATGGTTGTAATGGGAAGATATGTTGTTTTACCCATGTCAGAATATGGCTATCAACTATCAGTAGGTGCAGGTGTGAAATTTCCAACAGGTTCAACTGATAATGGCTTTAAAAAAGCACCACCCTTTGCTCAAAATACAAATACTCCACTTCCAACACAAATGGGTACAGGTGAATATGAATATAAAGCAGAACTTGGTATCTCAAAACTTATAAATGAAGATATGAGGGTAGATTTTCATACTATGTACACATATAGACCAAAAGCAGAATACAACTATGACTTTGGAAATGAACTTAGTTATGACTTATCTTTTACAACAGCGGTTACAGATAAAATCAACTTAGGTATAGAGTATAATGGAAAATATAATTCGGATACAGATATGGGGGATGACACAAATCCAATGCTTCGTTCAAAGCTACCATTTAAAGCATTTAGTGGAGCAGTTAAACTTAATAGCAATATAAGCAATAATCTAGTATAATTCTAAAATGTTAGTATCAACATGGAAACTTGCCAAGATTGAGGGAGTGACACCTCAAACTATTAGAAGGTGGGTAAAAGAGGGTAAATATAAAGATGTCACAACAACAAGTGGTGGGCATATTCGTGTCAGAATAAAAACAAAAGAGAGGAGGTTTATATATGTCAGAGTTAGTTCAGCAAAGCAAAAAACAAGTCTTGAAAAGCAAATCAGATTACTTGAAGAAAAATATAAAGGATATGAAGTTATCTCTGATATTGCCTCTGCTTTCAACTTTCAACGAAAAGGACTTAAAACCATATTGGAATCAGCGATGCGAGGAGAATCAGTTACAGTTGTGGTTACCACACAAGACCGTCTCGCAAGAAGTGGATTCAAGCTTATCAAATGGATTATTGAACTACACGGAGGAGAAATTATCTCATTGGAAAAGAGTACTAATTCCAACGAGTTTGATACCAACGAGCTTATCGGTTTTATTACTAGCTTCTGCGATTCCTATTATGGGGAAAGGTCAGCAAAACGAAAAAGAGAGAATAACAGCATCAAAGAAGATTAGATTTTATCCTGAAAATAGCACTGCATATCATCAAGCATTGACACTCTATAGAAGAGCTTATAATCTAGCTATAGAGTGCTACATAAACGATAAATATCTTAACGAAGATGGTAAATTTAAAAATCTAAGACCTCAAATAAAAGAGCAATGTAAAGCCGAACAAGAAGAGAGTAAATCTATCTATAACTCAATTATTGTTGATAATGGTGTACTTCAAGCCTTGACTACATTTAAGGCTGTAATGGCTAAAAATAAGCGTCTTAAAGGCTCAAAAACAGGATTTGCATCACTTAGATTTAAGAGTAGAAAAGGTGCAAAACACTCATTTTCAATAGATAGAATGCCAAAAGGATTAAATCCTGCTGTTAAGGCATTAGGTAAAATCCACCTAACCGAAACTGTCCCACAAGAGGCAATAAATAAATTATGTATCATAACTTATGATAAGGGAAGATGGTTCATTCAGGTTCAACAACATATAAACATTAGTGCCGAAATCCAAGGCGATGTAAAATGTGTCGCGATTGACCTAGGAGTGAGAATATTTGCAACTTGTTATAGTGATAGTGAGGTTATTATTGCTGGAGATAATTTTTCCAAAGAGGTACTTTTCCCACTAATGAAGAGGGTTGATAAACTTCTTGGAGAGAGAAAACTTATTGAAAATACTAAGAGAGATGAAGAGCAATGGTATCAAGATAAGATTAGAGGAATTGACAAAAAAATAGATAGGTTGAAGTCTAAAAAAGATGATTTGCTTTTGGATTTGCATAACCGATTAGCCTATGAATTAGTTCAAAAATATAATGTGATTTTTCTTCCAACCTTTGAGACTCAGAAGATGTCAAGGAAGCAAGGACGAAGAATTAGACGAAGAACAGCAAGGGAGATGTTGTCTCTTGGTCACTATGAGTTTAAGCTTAGAGTTAAATGGTATGCTAAAAAATATGGTAAGCATATCGTTGATTGCAATGAGAGCTATACCTCCAAGACTCGTTCATGGGACGGAGTGATTGATGATAATCTTGGTGGTAAAAAATCTATTACTGATGGTAAGATTATTGTGGATAGAGATATAAATGGAGCAAGAGGAATTTTGCTAAAACAACTAAATAAGGTAGCTTGAACCTTATACGGGACCTCATTTTTGTGAATGTGGCGTATTTAATCAAGAGTTGGTTATATCACTCCTGAGATTGAATTTGTACCATTTGGAAAACCAAAAATTCATGTAGGAATGGGTGTTTCGTTCTTAGCACATTATAATGTTGCAGAGTATCAACCACTTGAAAAAACAAGATACACATTTAGAGTTGGGTATTTATTTTAAAGGAATTAAGATGTCAGATATAGAGTTAAAAGTAGAGATAAAAAGTTTAGTCAAAACATCAGGTTATAAAGAGACAAAAGGTATGTTGTGTTCTATTGTAAAAATAGTTTCTATGAGACATAGAGAAGTTTCACAAAAACAAATATTAAAAGTTGCAAAGGAAATTTTATGAAAAAAATATTATTAATGATAGTACTTGCATTCTCAATGCAAGCAAATGAGATAAAAAAAGTCGATACTTTAGTTTTAAGTGGTCCAATGGCATCAGTAAGTCATCCACTTTTAAGAATAATTGAATCTGGTGCATTAAATGATGTAGCTAAAGAACTAAAATTTCTAATGTGGAAATCACCTGATGAACTTCGTGCATTAACACTAAGAGGAAGAGCAGATTTTATAGCAGTTCCTACAAATGTTGGAGCAAATCTTTACAACAAAGGTGTAGATATAAAACTTCTCAATGTCTCTGTTTGGGGCATTTTAGGAATGATTACAAGAGATGAAACTAAAAAAACTCTTGCTGATTTTAAAGGGTGTGAAATAGCAATGCCATTTCGTGCCGATATGCCAGATATAGTTTTTGAAGAGATAGCAAAAAAACAGGGATTAGACCCCAAAAAAGATTTTAAACTTCGTTATGTTGGCTCTCCAATAGATGCTATGCAGATGCTTGTGATGAGAAGAGTTGACCATGCACTTTTGGCTGAACCTGCCATTTCTATGGCTCTTAGAAAAACAAACTCGTTTCCACTCAAACTTATAGCACCTGATTTATACAGAAGTGCAAACTTACAAAAAGAGTGGGGAGATGTTTTTAAAGTAGAGGGAAAAATTCCACAAGCTGGAATGGCAGTTGTAGGGCAAAAAGACCCATATATCATAAAGCGATTTAATGAAGAGTATGCAAAAGCACTACAATGGTACAAAACACATCCAAAAGAGGCTGGTGTATTAGTTAATAAATATATTCCTATGTTAATGCCTGAAGCAGTGGAAGATAGTTTAAACTATGTCCAACTTGATGATATCAGAGCAAAAGATGCTCAAAAAGATTTAGAGTTTTTCTTTGAGATTTTGAAAAATAATAATCCTAAAACAATTGGTGGGAAGTTACCAGATAGTGGTTTTTATCAGTAGGAACTCTACTGATAATTAGCTCTAATATAGCGGTTAGGCAGAGTGATGGAGGGGTTGAATTAGAGGAATTTATGGTGATTGAGTAGAGTTAGAATTGCTGATTAATTTACATTTATTAATAAAAATTAAGGCTTTTTATTATATATAGTTATAAAAATCCGAGGAGTGAATAAGATGAAAGAGAAAAAATATTATAGTTACAGTGAATTTAGAGATGATTTAAAACTTTTAGTCCAAAAAATAGATTATAAATTTGATACAATTATAGCCATAGCAAGAGGAGGATTGAGTATAGCCCAACTATTAGGAGAATATTATAATATTCGTAAAGTATATTCTATCAATACTATTGGATATAATGGAGAGCAAAAATTAGATAAAACAGAGATATTTAATATCCCAAACCTAGATAACTCTCAAAATATTTTAATTGTAGATGATATTGTAGATAGTGGAGATACCTTGATACTAACACTCAATAAATTAAAAGAGATATATCCCCAAAAGAAATTTAAAACTGCTTCAATATTCTATAAACCATCTGCTATCATTCAACCAAACTACTCTATAAAAGAGGCTAAAGAGTGGATAGAGTTTTTTTGGAGTGAGGATTTGAAACTAATCTAATCAAAATCTTTACTATTAAAAAGTGCTATATCTATTGTTTTATTAAATAGTTTAAATAGTTGAAGGAGTTTAATATCTAATAGTGGGTCATGACTTCTAAATCTAAAACTATTTGGTATCTCATCATCTAATACCCATAGAAAATTATCATCATTTTTATATGAGAATTTTGCATAAGTATGGTCACTTTTACCTATATACCATATATAATATCCCTCTTTATATGAAATATCTAACATATCTCCTAAAAGTTCAAAATCTACTACACTATTAAGTGTTTTTAGATTTGGGAATATTGTCTCTAATGGAAAGATTGGTAAAAATGGACGATTTAAATCTTTGTGATTGATTTTGCTCATTATATATTTAGCAAACCATCTATTCTCATCATCTGTAATAATCAATACACTATACCCATCTCGTATTTTAGACACTGCACTTTTAACTAGAGGAGTCCATTCATAACGATACTCCTCTAGCCAACTAAAGCTTGAATCCTCTTCTCTAATACTCTCTAGTGTCCAAGTTAGAAGTTTTTGCATTATTTATCTAAATTATATATCTTGTGAAGCTCTCTAATAGCTAACTCTCCATATTTATCATTGATAATCATTGAAATTTTAATCTCACTTGTACTTATCATCTCAATATTAATATTATCTTTTGCCATTTGTGTAAATGCTGTTGCTGCTACACCTGAATGAGAACGCATTCCCACTCCAACAATAGATACTTTACATACATCAAAATCAAAATCGATTGCATGAATATCATGGTCAAAATGCTCCATTAACTCTTTTGCTTTTTCAAAATCATTTTGAGGTACAGTAAATCCTAAGTTTGTAAGTCCATCAGTAGTCCCTACATTTTGGATAATCATATCAACTACAATCCCCTCATCTGCTAAAGATGTAAATATTTCAGAAGCAATCCCAGGTCTATCTGAAACACCTCTTAGAGTTACTCTTGCTTGATTTTTATCTAATACTACACCACTTACTACAACTGCTTCCATATTATCACTCTCCTCTTGAATTAAAGTACCTTTATCATCACTAAAACTACTTTTTGCATATAATTTCACACCTAATTTTTTGGCTAACTCTACTGAACGATTTTGCAATACCTTAGCACCCAAAGATGATAACTCTAACATCTCATCATAAGATATAGAATCCAACTTTTTAGCATGAGGTTCTATTCGTGGGTCTGTTGTATATATTCCATCTACATCAGAGTATATCTCACAAATATCAGCATTTAATGCCCCTGCTATCGCCACAGCAGATAAATCTGAACCACCTCGTCCTAGAGTTGTAATATCACCATTGGCATTTGCCCCTTGAAACCCTGCAACTACTATAATCTTATTATTATCCAATGCTTTTTGCATATTTGTAGTATCAATTGATTCTATTCTTGCGTAGGTGTGATTATCATCTGTGAGTATCCCTGCATCTTTGCCACTCATAGCAATAGAGTCATACCCTTTTGAGATAAGAGCAATAGCAAGAAGTGAAGCAGTAACTTGCTCACCTGAACTAAGTAGCATATCATACTCTCTCTTAGATGCATTTGATGTAAAGCTATCAGCATATCCTACTAATTTATTAGTCTCTCCACTCATAGCAGATACTACAACTACCAAATCTTTATTATCATCTTTTGCTTTGATAACTCTATTTGCTACACTTTCTATTCTATCTAATCCCCCTACACTCGTACCACCATATTTTTGTACAACTAACATCTCTAAATCAACCCTTCATTTTTAAAATAATCTATAACTTTTTTATATACTCTTTTTTTGAGATAACTTGCTTTTTGCATCAACTTATCATACTCCAAAAATTGATACTCCATAAATTCAGGAGTAATAAAAGCATCAAGTCTAATATCTGAATTATCTTTAAGACGCACCAAAAAGTATTTTTGAGATTGTCCATCAAAAGAGTATAATTTATGTGATGAACCTTTGGCAAAATCATAAGTTATCCACTCTGGATACTCTGCAATTATCTCAACATTTGATGTACCTATCTCCTCTTCAAGCTCTCGTAGAAGTGCCTCCTGTGGAGTCTCTCCATCATCTATACCACCTTGTGGGAATTGCCAAATTCCATTCATATCATTTCTATGAGCCAAAAAAAACTCACAACTCTCTGGATACTTTGATGAGAGTATAACAGCTGCAACATTAGGACGATATTTTTTTTGTTTTTGCATCTATAACCTCTCTTAAAATTTTGGTAGTATTTTATCTAAAATTTGGTTACATATAGAATAGAAATTAAATAAATATAAAATTAAGTTATTGTTATCTTAAAAATGATAAGATTAAAAAACAGTTCAAATAGATTAATTTAATAGCTTCTTCTGGAGTAATATTTTCAATTTTAACCACAAATAAGCTAAAATAAATATAATATATTATAAAGTAATATTATTAAACTAAATTGAGAGTTGATATTATTAAGTTATTTATGATATAAGATATTTAAAAAGAATAAATAAGGAAAAAAATGATTTTTATTGAAGATGTAATTGCTAGTGAAGTTATGGATAGTAGAGGTAATCCTACTGTTAAGGCTACTGTAACATTGAGTGATGGGACTACTGCTAGTGCTATTGTACCAAGTGGTGCTAGTACGGGTAAAAGAGAGGCTTTAGAACTTAGAGATGGTGGTGATAGATATATGGGTAAGGGTGTATTAGATGCTGTTGCTAATGTAAATGATAAAATTGCTAATGAGCTTTTGGGTATCTCTCCATTTAATCAAGCTGAAGTTGATTTGACTATGAAAGAACTTGATGGTACTACAAATTATGGTAATCTTGGGGCAAATGCAGTATTAGGTGTATCTATGGCTGTTGCTCGTGTAGCTGCTAAGAGTCTTAAGATGCCACTATATAGATATTTAGGTGGGGCAAATGCTGTAACTCTACCTGTGCCTATGTTTAATATTATTAATGGTGGAGAACATGCTAATAACTCTGTTGATTTTCAAGAGTATATGATTATTCCTGTTGGATTTGATAGATTTGATGATGGGTTAAGAGCTTGTGCAGAGGTTTATCATAATCTTAAAAAACTTATTAATGATATGGGTGAATCAACTGCTGTTGGTGATGAGGGTGGATTTGCTCCAAACCTTAAATCAAATGAGGAGCCTTTAGAGGTAATTGTAGATGCTATTAATAAAGCAGGGTATAAAGCAGGTGAGGATATTGTAATTGCTCTTGATGTAGCTGCTAGTGAGCTTATAAATGAAGATGGATTATATGTATTAAAATCAGAAAATAGAGAGATTACAAGTCAAGAACTTACTGCTTATTACAAAGATTTATGTGCTAAATATCCAATTGTATCTATTGAAGATGGATTAAGTGAAGATGATTGGGATGGTTGGAAATATCTAACAGAAGAACTTGGAGATAAAATTCAACTTGTTGGAGATGATTTGTTTGTAACTAATGTAACTATTTTAGAAGAGGGAATTAACAAAGATATTGCAAATTCAATTCTAATCAAACCAAATCAAATTGGTTCTGTAAGTGAAACTATGCAAACTATTAGACTAGCACAAAGAAATAACTATAACTGTGTAATGAGTCATAGAAGTGGAGAGAGTGAAGATGCCTTTATTGCAGATTTTGCTGTGGCATTAAATTGTGGTCAAATCAAAACAGGTTCAACTGCTAGAGGTGAAAGAACAGCTAAATATAATAGACTTCTTGAGATAGAACTTGAACTTGGTCAGAGTGAATATTTGGGTAGAACTCTATTTAACTAGGGATATATTTGATTAAAGCTATACGAAGAGTAGAGTACAAAGCAGGGATTTCTATTAAATATATAGTCTTATCCTTTGTTGTAACTGTGCTATTTGGTGTATATATTGCTAATGTGCTATTTGGTACAAATTCAATATATACACTAGTAAATTTGCGAGAAAAAAAAGATTTATTACAACAAAATGTATATAAATTAAAAAATAAAAATAAATTACTTCAAAAGAGTTATTTTGAATTAAAACAGTTAGAAAAAAAATAATATAAAATAGAATATTGGAGATAAAAAAGTATGGAAAATTTAGATTATATAAAAAATGAGATGATAACACATATACCATTATGTACTCATGCTAATCCTAAAAACATATTAGTAGTCGGTAGTGTTGATGGCATTAAGATAGAATTAGAAAAATATAAATTTCTTGATAAAGTAGAGAGTATAGAGAGTGATATTATTAATAACTTGGCAAATATAGAAGCTAGTAGTTTTGATGTACTAATTGTCAATGATAATAAGATTATGGAAGATAACCTATTTGCTAGTTTGGTGGGTAAAGTATTAACTAATGATGGTGTTTTAGCAACTGTAGCTAATAATATGTTTAATGCACAAGATAAATTTGAGAGTGAGCTAAAATCACTTGATGATATATTTAAAGTAGTAATGCCTTATAAATACGAGGCTCAAAATGATAATATAGTAACTATGAATACACTTATATTAGCAAGTAAAACTTATCACCCAACTGCTGATATTAATCTACAAAGAGCAGATTTAACAGATGGATTTAAGTATTATAATAGTGATATTGCTATTGGAACATTTTTATTACCCACATCTACTCGTAAGAGATTTTTAGGATTAGTTAAACTATAATGGCTTTTGAATACGCAATAGCATTAAGTGGAGGAATTGCCACTGGTAAAAGCTCTGCTACTACAATACTAATGCTTTATGGATTTAGGTTTATAGATGCTGATAAGATAGCCCACAAACTGCTTGATTTGAGATATAGAGATATTGCAAATATATTTGGTGATAAATATATTATAGATGATAGAGTAAATAGAAGAGAGTTGGGTAAATTGATATTTGGAGATATATCCAAAAGAAAAGAGTTAGAGGAGTTTTTGCACCCTCTAATCTATAAAGAGATAGAGAAAGAGGCTATAAAACAAGATAAATTTAAAAAGCCATATATTATAGATATTCCTCTATTTTTTGAGAAAAAAAGATACCCGATAAAGCACTCAATAGTAGTCTATGCTTCAAGAGAACAACAGATAGATAGACTTATCTCACGAGATGGGTTTAGTAGAGATGAGGCGATAGAGAGAATAGATGCCCAGATGGATATAGAAGAGAAAAAATCAAAAGCCTCATTTGTAATTGATAACTCTAAAAATCTTAAAAATCTTCAAGATGAGTGTGAGAGAGTTAAAGGGTTAGTTTTAGAAATATAATATTAAAAGTTTGATTATTGCAAAAACTATAACTATAATGGAGTGAAAAATCAATCAGCATAAGAGATACCCTTTTTGCTGATGCTCTTGCATGATTACAAAACTGTATCTTTTATAAATTGTTCTATTTTCATCTCTATTCCTCTCTAAAATATCTATTTAATAGTTTAAATCTTTTAGAATTTTTACCCTCATAATTATAATATTTTTTCATATTCTCATCAACACAACCGATATATCTAGCATCCCACCCCTTATATAGACTACCTATATTAAAATAGTACCAACTCATACCATTCTCATTAAATATCTCTAATAAATCTTGAAGATACTTATTTGAGTTTTCTGCCCATAATATTACACTAAATTCTGAAATAGATATAGGTTTATCATATTTTTTACCAAAATCAATTAAAGGTTTTAACTGTTCATATAATTTATCTTTATCCCATCTTCTAAACCATATCCATAATGGATAACCATATGCCTCTTTAATTCGTTTGACTTTTTGATGTGTATATTTATGTGGTTGATACATATGTGCATTATATATTATCTTATTATCATTAAATGGTTTAACTTTATGATAGTGAGATGATATTGCCCATGGTGCTACACTATATAATAGATATTTTTCTCTATCTATACCACGAGTGATTTTGATTATATTTTTAAATACACTATTCCAATTATTTGGTTCTAATGACCTGCCCATTTTTTGAACTACTGGTTCTCCTAGGAATTCATATCCTATTAAATTGGTATCTTTAAATATATTTACTGTTTCTTTTACCACTTTATAGATTTGATTTATACAATCTTGATTCTGCCAATATGATTTTTTTCGTTTATTTATACATTTAGTTTTACTTATTGGAAAATCTGAAATTGTAATCATTGATGATATATTATTATCATCTAATCTTTTATATATCTCTTTACTCCACTTTAGATTTAATTCAAGTGATTTAGTTGAATTTACATCAAGTTTTTTCATTGTATTTAAAATATATATATGAATTCTAACTGATGGAATTTGCTCTTGTATAATAAAGTCAATAGCACTCTTATCATAATAATAAGATAATGCTGTAGTGCCTACTCCTCTAAAAGGAGTAGAGGCATGTAAAAGTATAGAACTTATCATTATAATTAATAAGTATCTCATCTTTTATCCTTCTAGTTTATATGTTCAATCTCTTTTTTATTCTCCACTACTGAATGATAAAGAGATAGTGCTATAAATGTAATACCAATAGTCCCTACAATTATCTCACTAACTTCAAAAAACATCTTCATAAACATTACCATAGCAAGTGCTAAAATAGCATAATGTGCACCATGTTCTAGGTATCTAAATTCACTCAAAGTCTTTTTCTCTACAAAATATAGAGTTAAACTTCTTACAAACATAGCACCAATTCCAAGACCTATCATAATAATAAATATATCACTACTCAAAGCAAATGCACCAATTACACCATCAAAAGAGAAACTAGCATCTAATACTTCAAGATATAAAAAGCCCATAATACCACTTCTAATTCCATCTGTTGAGAGCAGTTCATCAAGTGATGAGATTATAGAGTGTAAAAATACACCTCCAAAATATGCCATAGCAATACTTGCATCTCCTGTCTTATTAACAAGAAACAATCCGAGCATCAAAGCAAACATCAACTCTATATTATTAACACTTCCAATTTTATCTGTTACTCTATTATCTTCTAATACCTTAATCCACTTATCTTCTCTATCTTCATCAAAAAAGAAATCCAAAAATACCATTAATAAAAACGAACCACCAAAGGCATAGATTAACTCTTTTGTAGATTCTAATGAGTGGTGATACTTCTCTGGTTCATTAAGTGCTAAATTAAATGCCTCTACAAATCCCATAGAACTTGCAATTGAAACTATTAAAATAGGGAATATAAATCTCATACCAAAAACAGCTATTGGAATACCAAAAGTGATAAACCTTTTTTGCCACTTCTCTTCCATAGTCTCTAATACTTTGGCATTTACCACAGCATTATCAAATGATAGTGATACCTCCAATACTGCCAAAAGAGCAGTAATATATACAGCATAAAAACCACCAAGGTAAAATGCTACAATTAAACCAATAATCGTTATTACAATTGAACTACGAAAATGATTCATTATTTAATAGCACCTAATATTTTAGTTAGCATCACTTTTTCAGTATCATCAAGATGTCCATCTGCTTGAGCAA
>JAMOOX010000047.1 GCA_027065045.1 Campylobacteraceae bacterium
TTTTGGAGAATTTATCTTAATAAGCATATTTCTAGTATAATGATTTCCTTGACCCTCATATTGCTTTTTCATTATAAAATATACACTATTTGCATACACATAGCTATTTTGTATAGCTATTTTGTAATTGCTCCAATTGTCTATGATAAGATTGTGGGATATAGTTTTTATCTTTTTACCTGTTGCCACATCTATCACATCAAATACAATTTCATAACTTTTATCATCATTGCCATAGCCTATATTTTGAGGTATTATGATATTAGCACCCGTTATGGCATAATCATATCCTTCTAATGGATTGTTAGACATGGGTCTATAATGTGTGGTATATTTAGGTATAATTGATGCTATCATATTTTTTTGCTCATCAGTTGTAGCACTATTGATTGCATCTTGATATCCCGGGTTGTCTTCGTACATATTGTAAGTATAGTCCAAGCTGTGATTGTTTAAATTGTAAGCATATAGCTTAGGCATCGAAATTTGATCCGCATAGATGAAAAATAGCTTATCTTGATATTTGTAAAGATGCGGATCGGTATTTGAAAAAGCATAAATTCCATCATCTTTATAAACATCCCATTTGTTTTCTCCCTGAACCACTTTGTTAGCAGAAATAAGTTTTAAACTTGTATCATATTCTAAAATGTAAAGATCAGCAGTAGCCTTATATTCTTGTGCATTTTTGGTTAAAAGAGCTAAAGTATATATTTTATTTTTATTTATATCTATAATGGGGCTACCTAAAAGTTCCAAATGTATATATTGTGCAGAAGAGGCATCTAAAGTCTTAAAATCATCAAAAACATTTACTCTTTTATCTACATAGCTTACACCTCTTGATGTTTTTCCTTGGCGATTAAAAGATGTCTTGGTTATAGTGTCGCCATTTAGAGCATAATAGTTATCAGAATCAGAAACAGAGATGGTAAATGGATTTGTATATTCAGTCTCTTTTTGCTTTACTAAAGTCGAATAGGCACAATTTTTATGTATTTGATCAGGCGAATCCGCTCTTACCATTACATCTTTTCCGGAACACATATCCACCTGAGTTTCTCTCTCGCCATGTAAAAATGCTATTTTGGTACCACTTGATGGAACCATCCAACCATATGTTATATCTACATAATTTGTCATACCGTCTGCAGTAGGACAAATAGCAGAATTATAATCAAAAGCAGGTAAACCGATTTTATCATAAATCAATTCATTTTTTAGCAAAGAGTATTTTAATATCTCATAATATTTGCCCTTTGAGAGGTCGTCAAGACTGCTAAAATCCCTTTTAGCCGGTGTTGTAAAATATAAATATCCGTTAATTTCCATCAAATTTGTCGGAGAAGATTGGAACATCCATAATGTTTCAGCATCACTTGAGTATATTGTTTTGGATACAAGAGATTCTAAATCCATATCGTGATCAAATTTTGATAAATCATACTCATTAATTTTTAAAAGTGTGTGTTCAGATGAATCGGTACTATCTCCATATCCTGCTTCGTTAACCATATGTCTGCCTCCCCAAGAACCATACATCTTTCCTTTATATATGATTGGCGGTGCAAAAAATGTAAAGGCTTCATTTGCAATATTTGATTCCGCAACAATTATATCTTTTGTATTTGCAGTATGGGGAATATTTGAAGCAATGGCTGAAGCAATGGTATCATAATCAAAACTTTTGCTACTACTTAGATTGTCCTCGCAAACATAATGTATTCCTATGCTATCTTGAGTTATAGTGCATAAATTTCCATTAATATCAATTGTCTTTACTATATTGGCATGACTAAGAGTATCTGCAGCACTCCATGAAGAGATATTTTGATTGCTCAAAGTATCTATCTGGTTTTTTGTATCATATACACTTTGATTTTTAGAAGTGACTCCTTTTATGACACTTTTTGCATCTTTTGTGTCATTTAATCCTTTGGAAGAAAAATATAATCCCACTTCCGTTTTATTGGACAGTATAACAGCATCATCTCCTAATGCTCCATTGATGACAGCCTCTATAAATCTATTTTTAGAAAAAGCTCCTATGTTTAGTTGGTTTTCCCAATAGTCCCATCCGTCAGCATCGGGGTCTCTGTTGAAAAGATTTTGATAGACTGATTTTATAAAGTCTCTATTTGAAGTTGTCGGAGGATAAAGTGCCTGAGTTTCACTTTGATCAAAAAAGCTTTGAGCTATCTGGGATAAAGTTAAACCAGAATCATTTACCCAATAGTTAAGTCCCGCACTATCTGGAGCTCTGTTAAATGTAGCTACATATAATTTAGCTACTTCATCTTTTGCAGGAATTGCTTCGCTGGCAAAAAGAAAAATATTTAAAACCAATGCGATAAACAAATACTTGACTAATTTCATAATAAATCCTTTTTAATTGTAATTCACTAAATATCTAAAACTATACTATGATATGTAATATCAATTAATAAAATAATAAAATAATAAAGCTAAAAGATTATACTTTAAATTTTACAAAAAAGCAAGGAGATATATCAGACTACAATATATGGCACTCATTATGATTTTCTAAATTGCAATAGCAATTATAGATATAGTAATAACTGCCAAAAAAACAAATAACATTTAAACATCCTCCAATTCATTTATATAATTTATAATTTTTTTATTGACATGTATTATTCCTATTGATACTAC
>JAMOOX010000048.1 GCA_027065045.1 Campylobacteraceae bacterium
ACTCATTCTATAACTAATATGATGCCAAGCACCTTTAATATCTGTAAATCTAAAATCTACAAATTCAACCTCATTCTCTTCACAAAAACTAAAAAACTCTTTTGTATTATTAACAAATTTACCCATATACTTCTCCTAAATTATAATTCCTATCATTATAACCTAAAATTTTTTGATATATTATACTCTTATGAGTAAATTTTAACCAATTGATTATAAACCGCTAAAAAGTAACAATATATATCAACTCTTTATGTTTAAGATAGGTATAATTTACCATCTAAATTTAAGGATTGATATAAATATAATTATATTATTGATAGTTCTAACTTAGGATATTGGGAGCAAAAAGATAATACTCTTTGTAATATAGAGTTTAGAATGAGAGATAAAAAATATATAAATCCAAAAAGAGTGGTAGAAATATGGTATCTAGTTGGAGATTTAAAGGATAAAAATGAGTTCAAAAATTATAGAGTATTTTATAGAGATAACCAAAATCCCACATTGTAGCCAAGATACAAGTAGATTAAGAGATTTTTTAGTAAAGTTTGCCAAAGATAGAGATTATAGAGTAGAGATAGATAAGAGTAATAATATTTTGATATCCAAAGGCAACCCAAAAATTATACTTCAAGCCCACTACGATATGGTATGTATGGGAGAAGCCCCAAATATAGAAACCTTTATAGATGGAGATTTATTAAAAGCCAAAAACTCCTCTTTGGGTGCTGATAATGGAATTGCTATTGCTATGATGATGGAACTAATAGATAGAGGAGTAGAGTGTGAATATCTAATTACTAATGATGAAGAGATAGGACTTATAGGTGCAAAAGCCCTAAACTTTGAACTTCAATCTAAATATATGTTAAACCTTGATAGTGAAGATGAGGGAGAGGTATATATAGGTTGTGCAGGTGGAGAAGATATTAAAGCCTCATATAATTATAAAAATAGCAAAATAGTAGAGAGTAATATATATCAACTCTCAATATCTAATTTAGCAGGAGGACACTCTGGAGTAGATATTGATAAAAATATCCCATCAGCTATCAAGCTTTTAGTTGAATATATCAAAAATATAGATAATTTTAAACTTATTAGTTTCAGTGGAGGAGAGAGAAGAAATTCAATTCCTGCTAATGCCAAAGCAATTATTCATACATCTTCTAATTTAACCCTAAATAATTTAGTAGATATTAAACCTTTAGATGGTAAGTTTGAAACAATTGATAATACTCTAATTGATATTTTAGATAAAATTCATCATGGAGTAGTAGATTACAATAATGAATTTAATATTCCGAATTCAAGTATAAATTTAGCAATAATTTCAAGTGATAAAAACTCTTCAACCATTGAAATCACTACAAGGGCAATGAGTCAAGATAGTTTAAATAGTGTAACAAAGAGTGCAATAGATATATTAAAAGAGTATAACTATAGCTATCAAATAGAAGATAACTACCTAGCATGGCAACCAAAAATAGATAATTTTTCTAATTTAGTAAATGATAAAATGAAAAAAGAGTTTGGATATAGTAAATTTGTAGCCATTCATGCAGGGCTAGAGTGTGGTGTAATATCTGATATATATCCACATATATCTTATACCTCTATTGGCCCAACCATTAGATACCCTCACTCTCAAAAAGAGGAACTTCAAATCTCATCTATTGAGAAGATTTTTAGAGTTGTAGAAGATGTGATTAATGATATTTAATTTCTTAGTATATATATCAAAGTATATATTAAATATAGATACAGATATAAAACTACTATACCCTCAATGCCAATGACTTAAGGAAAATATTCAACTTTTTGGAACTGATGCTTTAACCTCACAAAAAACTAGAAATAAAGCACCAGTTACAAGTTGTACAAGAAGTCAAATCCAAGCAAGTTTCAAAAGACGGTGGGAAATAGAGGAATATCATAATTCACTCAAACAAAATTTAAAAATTGAACATTAAAGAAAAAATTTACATACAAACCCTCTCTACTGCTTATCAAGAGGTTGAAAAATTATTAAATATTTTATCCAATATAAAGAATATTTAAGTAAAATTGAATATTTAAAAAAAACTTATAATTAAGGCTAAAATAATATGATAGTACCAATTAAATTGATAAATAAAGAAGATATAAAATATAATATAACTATTGGGGATTTACCTAAGCTCTTATTTAATAATAAGGTGGCAGTTATTACAAATGATAGGGTAGCACCACTTCATTTAGATACTCTATTAGCTCATATTGAGGCTGATAATTTAAGTGTGGTAACTATCAAAGATGGTGAAGAGTATAAAAATATGGCTACTATTGAGTATATATTAGATAATCTTTTTGATGCAAGATTGGATAGGAAATCTACTCTTATTGCTTTTGGTGGTGGGGTTGTTGGTGATATGACTGGGTTTTGTGCCTCTTTGTATCAAAGAGGGATTGAGTTTATTCAAATTCCTACTACTCTTTTATCTCAAGTTGATGCTAGTGTGGGTGGTAAGACGGGAGTGAATAATAAATATGGTAAAAATCTTGTAGGTGCATTTTATCAGCCATCTGCTGTATATATTGAACCTAAGTTTTTGGATACTCTTCCCTCTCGTGAGTTTGGTGCTGGTGTAGCAGAGGTAATTAAAATGGCTGTTATGTTTGATAAAGAGTTTTTTAATTATCTTAGAAGTGTAGATTTTAGAGATAAAGATATGCTTAAAATGGTGATTAAAAAATCTGTGGAGCTTAAAGCTAATGTAGTTAATCAAGATGAAAAAGAGGCAGGGATACGAGCAGTTCTTAATTATGGTCATACATTTGGGCATGTTATAGAGAATGAGACAAAGTATAAAGAGTATCTTCATGGTGAGGCAGTGGCTATGGGTATGGTAATGGCAAATGAGTTATCTGTGGAGTTGGGGCTTTTGAGTAGAGATGAGAGTAATTCTATTGAAGATATGTTAAAAGAGTATAATTTACCTACTAGATATGTTATTGAAGATGTGAATAGTTTTTATGAGCATTTTTTCTTGGATAAAAAGAGTAGTAATAATAAGATTAAATTTATATTATCTAATGGTGGGATAGGTACAAATATTATTAGAGATGATATTGATAAGAGTATTTTAATAGAAGTACTTAAAAGGTTTGTATAGATAGATGAAAAAGTATTTAATATATCTATTTTTTTCTTGGGGTGTTTTATATGGGGATAGTAATGTTACAACTGTTGTAGATGTCAATATTACAAAAGAGAAGATAGCACAAGAAAAAGTTAAAAAAGAGCAACAACAACGCATAAAAATGAGAATAGAGACTCTTTTAAAAGAGAAGAAAATGTTAGATATTGACCTTAATACTAATAATATTTGGCTCAAAGTCTATAGTAATTATGATACATATCTAAATCTTAAAAAGAGAGAAAAAGAGCTAAAAGATAATATTATAGAGTTGGGTTCAAAGTTGGTTCTTACAAGTGATGAGGAGGTGCTTTATGATAGTTATCTCAATGACCAAAAAACGGTTCAAGGCAAAATCCAGCTTTTAAATGAGTATGAAAAAGACCCATTTAAAAAGCTTTTAGAACATGATGAGATAGAAGAAATTCCAACCATTGGTAATCCTATAGCTGTATTAAATGCAATGTCTTATAAAAAGCAACTTAAGAGTAGTAAAGAGAGTTATAATAGTAGATATACATCATTAGAGAATATATTAACTAAGCTTGAGAAAGAGGAGATTATTTTAAGTAAAGTTATAGCCCTTGATAATAGAACCATAGAGTATAGAGTCCAAGCAGATAATCTCAAAAATAAATTAGATACATTTAGAGGATTGTTAGAGATTTTTGAAACTACCAAAAATGTGTATGAGAAAAAGATAGATGAGATAAATATAAAATTACAAAGAGATATAAAATCTGAAATTGAAAAAACTCTATTTATACTCTCTATTATTGCTATTCTTATAGTGATTTTATTTATATTAAAGTTTTTTTCTCATAAATATATAGCAGATGATGATAGGGCATATAGAGTAACAAAAGCTCTTAATATGACTTTTTTTATAATTGTTATTTTTATTTTGCTATTTTCATATATAGAAAATGTTTCATATTTAGTTACGGTTCTTAGTTTTGCCTCTGCTGGTATTGCTATTGCTATGAAAGATTGGTTTATGAGTATTATGGGGTGGTTTGTACTTTTGATGGGAAATAGTATCAAAATAGGTAATCGTGTGAAGTTTGTTAGAAATGGGGTACAGTATGTGGGAGATGTGGTAGATATATCTATACTTAGAATGACAATACAAGAGGATATTACACTTACTACTTATATGACAAATAGAAGAGCAGGGAGATTTATTTTTGTGCCAAATAACTTTATTTTTACAGATATGATAGCTAATTACTCTCACGCAGGATTGAAGACTGTTTGGGATGGGATTGATTTTATTATTACATTTGATTCTGATGCAAATAGAGCTATGTCTATTGCCAAAGAGGTAACTAAAAAGTACTCAAAAGGTTATACTGATATTACACGAAAACAGTTAAATAAACTTAGAAGTGATTATAGTCTTAAAAATACAAATGTAGAACCACGAATATTTGCATATTTTGATACTTATGGAATTAAGATAAGTAGTTGGTATATGACAAACTCTTATGCTACGCTAAAGCTAAGAAGTACAATATCTATGGAGATAATGGATTTGATAAAGCAAGATAATAGTATATCAATGGCATATCCATCACAATCTATATATAGAGATAAAAATGTAAGGGAGGCTACTTGTACTCCAAAGGAAATTGTAGATGAGCAGTAAAAAAGTATATTTCAAGACATTTGGTTGTAGGACTAATCAGTTTGATACACAAATAATGATTTCAAAACTTCAAAATTTTGAATTAAGTAGTGAAGATGAGGCAGATACGATTGTGGTAAACTCTTGTACTGTAACAAATGGAGCAGATAGTTCTGTAAGAGGATATATAAATTCTATCAAAAAAAGAAACCCAAATGCCAAAGTAATTTTAGCAGGTTGTGGTTCGCACTCCAAAGGAGAATCTCTATTAAAAGATAAAAAGGTATTTGGAGTAATGGGACACTCTGAAAAATCTAATATTGATAAGCTTTTAGCAAAAGAGGACTCTTTTTATGAGATAGGAGATTTAGATTATATTGATAATAGTGTAGTAGAAGAGTTTGTGGGTAAAAGTAGAGCATTTATCAAAATTCAAGAGGGGTGTAGCTTTGCTTGTAGTTATTGTATTATCCCCTCTGTTCGTGGAAAAGCTAGAAGTTTAGATGAGGATATAATTTTAGCTCAAATTCAAAAACTTGCTCAAAATGGATTTGGTGAATTTATTTTAACAGGAACTAATGTAGGAAGCTATGGAGAAGATACTAATAGTTCCTTAGCAAAACTTCTCAAAAGGATTTCACAACTTCGTGGAGTAAGAAGAGTGCGAATAGGCTCACTTGAACCGATTCAAATTGATGATGAGTTTAAAGAGCTATTAAGTGAGCCTTGGTTAGCTAGACATCTTCATATTGCTCTTCAACATACAAGCGATAAAATGCTTCAAGTGATGAATAGAAGGAATGAGTATAAGAGTGATATTAAACTACTTGAAGAAATAGCATCAAAAGGGTATGCTCTTGGGACGGACTTTATAGTAGGACACCCATTTGAAGATGATAAAGAGTGGAGTCAAGCTATCAAAAGAGTATCAGATTTACCACTTACTCATATCCATGCCTTTACATACTCCAAAAGAGATAATACAGCCTCATCATTTATGAATGAGATTGTAAGAGGAGATATAGCAAAAACTAGACATAAAGAACTTACAACACTTATCAAAAGTAAAAATTTAGAGTTTAGAAAATCTCATAATAAAAATCTTGAAGTATTAATAGAAAACTCTAAAGGTGAATTTTATAGTGGATTAGACCAATATTTTAATAGAGTAAAAATCATAAGTGATGAAGATATTGTATCTACTTGGAGATTATTTGAGAAAGTTGAGGTAGAAGAAGATGGAAATTCTTATAATATTAAAACCTCATAATTTTACAAAAACCAGTAGGGTGCGTTTCCCAATGCACCAAATGTTAAAACAATAAAAAGATTGTGAAAATTGGCATCCTTCCTAACTCCCTAAAAGTAGTTTACACTTTGAAATAAATATGATGGCTTTTGGACGAGATGGCTTCAACTTCTCCCTAATATACGGAGCTAAAGCAACCGTGTCCAAGAGATCTAAAGTGTAAACTACTTATGAATGATGCCATAATTTCATAGTTTTTACATCAAATATAAAAGATGCTGATGGTATGAATAATTTCTTACATTCACTTCATCATAAGATGGATACTTATCAAACTACTATTAATATAATTGGAAACAATAAAGATAAACTCCAAAACTTTTTTGATAACTATTTTAATAAGAAAGAGCATAAACAATATGAAGATTTTTTTAGATTACTTATTGATTTTATATATAAAGTATTTAAAGATAAAAGTATTAAACAAGAAGATAAATTAAATATAATCTACTCAACCCTTAGATTTATTAAATTTGTAAAAGGAGATAAATAAATGAAATATTTAATTACACTTACCCCACTAGAACCATTTTTCTTTGGTGGAAATATTACTTTTGGAAAGTTTAAAGATAAAGAGAAAAGTACTTATCTTGTCAAATCAAGATATTTCCCTCAACAAACAGCACTTTTAGGAGTAATACGAAAAGAGATGCTTATTCAAGAGAAATTTTTAACAACTAAAAGAAATGGTGAATGGGTAGATTCCAATGCAAATAAATTAACAATGGACACGGTTTATTATATAAGAAAATTAATGAATATCAAAAATTATTATTATGTTATAATAGAAAATAATTTAATAAATAGGAGATTAATTGGAAACTAAAAAATTTTTAGAAATCTTGGATATTTTATCTCAAAATATCCAAGATGACACCCCTAGTAGTATCCTTAAAAATAGTTTCAAACGCACTCCATATACTATATTAATGGCAACACTTTTGAGTCTTAGGACAAAAGATGAAAATACAGCAAGAGTAGTGAGTAAGCTTTTTATAATTGCTAATACCCCTCAATCAATGCTTCAAATTCCAATAGAAGAGCTTCAAGAGATAGTCAAACCAACTGGAATGTATCGTAAAAAAGCTCAAATACTTCAAGATGTATCACAAGTTTTAATTGATAGATTTGATTCACAAGTACCAAGTAATAAAAAAGATTTGTTATCAATTAAAAATATTGGTGAAAAGACTGCTAATATTGTACTTAATAATGCTTTTAATATTCCTATCATTGCTGTGGATACTCATGTCCATCGCATACCAAACTTATTGGGATTTATTGATACCCAAAATGAGAAAGATACTCAAAAAGAGTTAAGTAAAAAAATACCAAAAGAGTATTGGAGTATAGTAAATTTTAATATTGTTAGTTTTGGTCAAACTATATGTAAAACTAGAAATCCACTCTGTAATATCTGTCCTATAAGTAACTTTTGTAGAAAAAATCCATTTACTAATTAAATATAATCATTTTTTAGAGCTTTTTAAAGATAAAAGTTATATAATCGTTAGACGAAAAATTTATTCTTAAAGGAAAGGTATGAGTAATAGAAGAGACTTTATGGGTATTGCTCTGGGAGGCTTTACTGCACTTGTAGGTGGTATCCCAGCACTATATGCTATGAAAAGAACTTGGGATCCACTTCCAAGCGTAAAAGCTGCTGGTTTTACAAATGTTGATGTAAGTGGTGCTGTTGAAAATCAACTTGTAGTTGAAAAATGGAGAGGTAAACCAATCTTTGTACTTAAAAAATCAAAAGATATGAAAGCTGATGATAGAGATGTTGTTGTTGGTAGTGATAGATTTCATGTATCTATTGGTTTATGTACTCACCTAGGGTGTATTCCTGCTTATGTATCAGATGAACATAAATTTAAATGTGCATGTCATGGTGGTGAATTTGATGCTTCAGGGCATGAAACATTTGGACCTCCTCCTAGCCCACTAGAAGTTCCACCATTTAAAGTTGATGGTACTACTATAGTATTAGGTGAAGAGGGTGCAGAGTTTAAGAAGATGAAAGAAGCTGGATTAACAGTATAAAAGAGGAGCAATAATGGCACATTTTGAAAAAGCAAATAGTGTAGGTGAGTGGCTTGATCAACGACTTGCTGTAAATACACTAAAAAGAGTTTTGGCATTCGAATATTGGATTCCAAAAAATATCAATTTCCTTTGGGCAATGGGTATGGTTTTAGCAGCAACATTTGGATTGTTGTTGATTAGTGGTATATTTTTATTGATGTATTATCAACCAAATGTAGAGACTGCATTTGATAGTGTAAACTATACAATAATGACAGAAGTTGGTTATGGTTGGTTATGGAGACATATTCATGGTGTAGGTGCATCAGTGGTATTTTTGATTATCTATATCCATATGTTTACAGGTATTTACTATGGTTCATATAAAAGAGGTCGTGAGTTAATATGGCTATCAGGTATGGGTCTTTTTGTTGCATTTTCAGCAGAAGCATTTAGTGGATATATGTTACCTTGGGGACAAATGAGTTACTGGGCTGGTATGGTTATTACAAACCTATTCTCTGGTGGTTCTTTAGAGGCTTATGGTTTAGTTGAGTGGATTAGAGGGGATTATGTTCCTGGTCAAGCTTTCTTAACAAGATTCTTTATGCTTCATGTTCTACTTTTACCATTAGTTATTATTGGTCTTATTGTACTTCACTTTGGTACACTTAGAATTCCTCATGTTAATAATCAAGATGGTGAAGACTTTGACTTTGAAGAGGCAGCAAGACTTTATAAAGAGGGTAATATAAAAGAGTCTAAAGTTATTCCTTTCCAACCAGTATTCTTGGCAAAAGATATATTTGTAATGGGTGTATATTTCATACTATTCTTCTATTTGGTATTCTACCACTTTGAATTCGCAATGGACCCTGTAAACTTTGACCCAGCAGATGGACTTAAAACTCCTGCACATATTTATCCTGAGTGGTACTTCTTGTGGAGTTATGAGATTTTAAGACCATTTAGCAAAGACCTTGGATTAATCGCATTTGCTATTGCACAAGTTATATTCTTTGCTCTTCCATTCCTTGATAAAAGTGAAAATGTTGCACCTGCAAGTAGAAGAGGATTGTTTAAATTTTGGTTCTGGGCTATGCTAATTGATGTTTTAATATTAACATTTATGGGTAAACTTCCTCCACAAGGTATATGGAATGTTATTGGATTAATTGCTGCACTTGCTTTCTTTGCACTATGGATAGCATTACCAATAATTACAAAAAAAGAAAAAAAGCTGTAGGGGATAAGATATGAATAAAGAGTTAAAAATATTCGGTGTAGTTGCAATCTTTACACTTGTATTATACTGGGGAGTTGAGCCATTTGCTCACTCTCAAATGCATAAACATGTAGAGGGTGATAATTTTGCTTATAGTGAGTTCAAAGCTAGTGGTAAAAAAGGTGATGCAGTAAATGGTAAAGCATTAGTTACAGGAGCAGCAGCTTGTACTGGTTGTCATGGAATTAAAGCTATTAATGCTCCAGCTCCAATGGATGCAAGTATGGCAGGTGCTAGTTATGGTGTAAATCCACCTGATTTAAGTACAGCAGGTGCATTATATGATGCAAGATTTTTGGCACAACTTATTAAAAATCCAGCTCATGCACTCAAAGTTGAACATAAGTTTGACCCTGCAAAAGGTAAAATGCATCCAATGACACAATTTTATGGTGCTGGTGGAGATATTGACCAAGAGATTGCTGATATTGTAGCATTTCTTAAATCAATCGCACCAAAAGAGATGAGCAACAAAGAGGCATTTGAAAATGCTTGTGGAAGATGTCATGCTAATAGATATGGTAAAATGAGCCAATTAGGAGAGACACCTAAATTTAAATACAAAAAAGATGAGCTAAAACATCAAGTAGCAATTCTTGAGTACCAAGATAAATTAAAAGCTTATATGGGTAAATTACCACCTGATTTATCTATTATTATTAGAGCAAGAAGTGAGCATTTCTTAGAAACATTTATAGAAAATCCTCAATCTCAATTACCTGGAACTTCAATGCCAGCAGTTGGTTTGAGTCATGAAGGTTTTGAAAAAGTTATGGCTTATTTAAGTGAAACTGGCGACCCAAGTAAACCAGCAAGAGGGGAATTAGGACCATTGGTACTAATATTCTTTATTGTATTCTCTGGATTGGCATTTTTATGGAAAAAAGAGAAGTGGAAAGGTCATCACTAATCTTTAATATATAGAGGTATCTTTACCTCTATATAGAGATTTTTTTATATGAAAAAATTATTAATCTATCCCACTGCAAGAGCTATACGAGAGGCTTTGGAACAACACAAGAGTTCATCTGGATTTATACCAAATTTTATAAGAATAGATGAGTTTGAAAATAGAGCTATAGTATTAGAAAATTGCTCTAAGATAGATACAATAAAACGAATTTTTTATTTAAAAGAGTCTATTGATTTCAAAGAGTTTGAAAAACTTAAAATTGATAAAGATTTATTAAAGTTTTATACCAAAAGTGATGCTATATTTAAGTTTTTTGAAGAGCTTAGTTTAGAGGGTGTTAGCTTTGAGAGACTAAGAGATGCTGATGCTTATAGTGAATTTAAAGAGCATTTAGATATTTTAGAACAACTTTTATTAAATTATAAAAATAGATTAGCCAAAGATAATTTAACAGATAAAGCATTTATTCCAAATGATTACAGATTAAATCAGGGCTTTATAAATGAATATAGCTCTTATGAACTATATTTGGAGGGGTATCTAAGTAATTTTGAATTTGAATTAATATCAGAAATAGCAGAGATAAAACCATTTTTTATATATATTACAACAAGCAAGTTTAATCAAAAAATACAAGATAGATTTGCTAAAATTGGTATAGAGTTGGAGAATAATTCTCATATCAAAATTGATATAAGCAATAAAAAGATTATATCATCAACAGCAAATCAAAATATATTAAATACTCAAATTTATAGAGTAGATGAGAGAATAGAGCAAATTCCATTACTATTTGAAAAAATAGAAGATATGGTACAAAGTGGTATATCTCCTGATAAGATTGCTATTTTAGTGCCTGATGAGAGTTTCAAAGATTTATTATATAGCTATGATAAACTTCATAATCTAAACTTTGCTATGGGATTTGAATACTCCAAAAGTTATGGTTATAAAAATCTTCATACCATATACTCTTATCTATCTACTTATGATGATAAGTATAAAAAACTTCTACTTAAATATAATCACCAAATAGATTTAGATAAAATAATTACATTTAACTCTAATACCAAAATATCTATTATAGAATTTATATCTATACTTAAAAATCTAAAACTATTAGATACAAATGATAAAGTAAAAGAGAAGATAGCGTATTTAGAGATTATATTTAATAATACTATTAGTAGCTTTAGAGAGTGGTTATTTATCTATCTCAAAGTAATCTCAACTATTACAAATGATGATATTAGAGGTGGTAAGGTTACAGTTATGGGAGTATTAGAGAGCCGTGGAATAGAGTTTGATGGTGTTATAATATTAGATTTTAATGATGATATAGTCCCATCAATCTCATCAAAAGATAGATTTTTAAATAGTAGTGTAAGAGCATTTGCTTCACTCCCTACCAAAGCAGATAGAGAAGCCCTACAAAAACACTACTACAAAAGAGTATTAGAAAAAGCCAAACAATCAGTGATTATATACCCAATAGCACAAAATAGACTACTATCAAGATTTGCTTATGAACTAGGATTAAATCAAATTAATAGCCATACACCTGATATATCTCTACTCTATAATACCACAAACCAAATCCCCAAAGATATTGACCCAATTATAGATTTTAATGCCAATAGCTTTGTATGGTCAGCTACAAGATTAAAATCATTTATCAATTGTAAAAGAGAGTTTTATTATAAATATATTCTCAAAATAAAACCAAAAGATAATGATACATTTAGTGAGGGTAGATTTCTACATCAACTATTAGAGAAGTTAATTGATAATGATATGAGTGGTATAGAAAATAGACTTAATATATTATTAGATACATCTCTAGGCAAGTTACCATCAGATACTCTAAAAAAGATAATTTATAGAGATAAAATATTAAAATTTATAAATTTCCATGAAATACATTTCAAAAATCAAGGATATGAAGTCTTGTCAAAAGAGCATCAAATTGATGGCGTAATAGGTGGATTAAGATTTAAAGGTGTAGTAGATAGATTAGATAAAAAAGATGATGAAGCAGTAGTAATTGATTATAAAAGTGGTTCTACAAGTAGTGCTAATAGAAGCAAAAACTTAAAAAAACTTGATGATTTTCAGATGAGTATATACTACTACCTACTAAAAGATAAATATCCAAATATCTCTCTAATGTTTCTTAAAATTTTAGATGATAATCCAATAGAGTATATTAAATTATTAGATGAAAAAAACATACTACTTTTAGAACATATTGAATATCTTAAAAATAGAAGAGAGATAATAGCTCAAAAGTGTGAAGATTTAACAAAATGTAAATATTGTGATTATAGATTAATATGTGAAAGGGGAGAGTATATCTCTAGCTTGTAGAGTATACATTTCTCCTACTTCAACAGATGTTGAAATAGTGTAGGTTATTTTATTCTATTATATCTCTCCCGACTTCGCCCCAAAAAGCACTATGCCCCCTGCCTACCAAGTTTTCCTAAAAAATCTAGGCACTACAAATCATAACTTACCTAAAATATAAGGGGTTAAAGAGTGCTTAACCTCCATAATATTATAAATCTTCTTAGCATCTAGCTTAATCTTAGAGGAAATAATATACTTAATCTTTTTCTCTTTATCATAAACAATCAGCAATTCTAACTCTAAAAAATCATAATAAGTAACCAAATGAAACAAACTACTTTAATCCATCTAAAACAAATATAACTATATAATATACTCTAGTAGAAACATTCAAATTAGCTAATAGTCATAAAATATTTACAATGACAAGAATACAGAGGTTAATTGGTGTGAACTTGTGATAACTAACTTAGAAGGTGAACAACTTCACTGTTTTAGCTTTTTTATTTCATACAATTCAAGAACTTTATGGTGATTGAGTAGAGTTAGAATTGCTGTGATATAACCTTTAGTATATTTAAAATTAATCTAAAATATTGTATAATGTAAAAAATAAATGACTGATGGTCAGTCATTAAAGGAAAAATATGGCAATAATTGTAGATAAAGTACAAAAAAAACGAGATATAGCACTCTCTTGTAAGGATTTAATTGTTCAAAATGGTATTAAAAATTTAACAATTGCAAGAATTACATCAACCGCAGGTATATCTAAAGGGAGTTTTTATGATTATTTTGAAAATAAAGAGGAAATATTATTTGAACTTATAAATATTTTAAAACAGGAACAAAATAAAATCAAGGAGGATAAACTTTTAAATATCCCTTTAACAAAAGATAAAATAAAACTATTTTTTGATTTCTTTTATAGAGATGATTGTAATGAGTTAAGGGAAATTTATAAGGGTTTTATCTCTATATCTTTAAGTACTCCTAATCAAGATATGATCGAGTTTCAAACTCAGTGTGCTAATGAGTATTATTTTTGGATGCAAGATATTATTCAAAATGGGATTGATACAAATGAGATAATACCAGAGGTAAATAATCTGTTTAAAGGTTTTTTTGCAACAATAGAGG
>JAMOOX010000049.1 GCA_027065045.1 Campylobacteraceae bacterium
CAAGTAAACTTGCTAATGCAGGAATTTTTAGTAGAATAGAAGATGCTTTTATCGTAGTTGATATAACTTCTATAGCCATATCACTTTTATTAATAAAACTTGATATATCGTCAAATATATCACTGCTTAAATCTTCTAATCTTTTTAATGTAATATCAAATTCTTGTTGGATATTTGCATTGATAGATTGAATAATAATAGGTCTTATTATTTCGTTTATTGTGCTTTTAAAACTCTCTTGTGATGTTTCACTAGAGTTTAGTAGTCTATCAATATTTATATTGAGTGCTTGATGAACATCATTTAGTATATTATTTATAGTATTTGTAGAAAATTTATTCTCAATTGCTCTTTTCTCTTTTCTTATGATTTTATCAAGCTTATATATCCCATTTTGAAACTCTTCTATTTTTTTATCAATTTTATCTGTATCCATTTCAATAGCAGATTTTCTTACCATTAAATCTTGTCTAATAGTATTTAGATTTAATAAAACTTTATCAATAAAGATAGCTTTAATATATTTATTTTTATCTATTTGAGTTAATATATTCTTAAAATCATCCATATCATCATCAAATGTACTGACTTTTCCTATAAATATATTATTATACTTTGATAATTGATTTGATATGCTATCTTCTATCTCTTTGATTTCTGATGGAATTTTTTTATCTATTTTATTTATAATGATAAAAAAATCTAAGTTATAACTATTTATCTCATCTATAAAACTTAGAGTACTATTTTTTATCCCTCCATCATCAATATCAATAACAGCTATAAAACCTATACCATCTTTTTGAGTATAGTTTAAAATTTGTTTATTATGTCTATCTATATTAGAGTCTAATCCAGGCATATCTACAAAGATTATATCAGAATTATTTTTTAGAAATTCTATATCCTTATATACCTTTAAATACCCATATCTCTCAATATCATTAGGTTTAATATCTTCTAAGTTATCAAATCTTTCAATACTATCATTATCAAAATTACAAGCCTCTACTCTCTCATTTGTATCATATATAATCTCTGTGGCAATTGCTGTTTGTGGTATAATATCTGTAGCTAATAGCTCTTCTTCACCTAAAATAATATTTAAAATAGAACTTTTACCTGCGTTAAAGCCTCCAATAAGAGGAATATATAATTTAAAATTATTAATATCTTTTGATATATTTTCAAAAATAGAGATATTAGAGTTATTTATCAACTCACTACTCTCAATAATATTTTTTATCTCTCTTATCTCTTGATTAAGCCTCTCTTTGATACTCATTTTATATTTCTCTTTGCAATATATTAATCTCTTCAATCAACTTAATATCCCTATCTCTTGAAGCCTCTTTATTTTCTAAATCATCTTTTAATTTAGATATAGTTTCATTAGAGTCTTTTTTAATATTATCTACAAAGCTATCCTTTTTCTCTTCTAATAAACTAGATATTTCTTCTATTTTACTCTCTAATGTTTCTTCTATTTTATTAGTAATACTGTATAAAATATTTCTTAGTTCGCTCTCTAATTCAGTAATTTCATTACCCACAACTCTACTACTACCAAAATGAGTAGTAATTTGTTCTATATACTCTTTATCTTTTAATCTAAAAGGTTTAATCTTAATAGCCCGTAAAGCATTTTTTACAGGATTAATAATTTTACTTTTATTGAAGCTTGTATCACTCAAATCAAAGCTTTTAGCAGCCTCTTTTATAAGTTTCTCTTCAATATCCTCAAGATTTATCATCTTATCCCAACTATTAGCAATTGCATTATTAGTTTCTCTAATAAATTTAACAGCTTTATCTACGGCTTCACCTACATTTGCTACATCATAATAAACAGTTTTAGAATGTTTTTCTTTCCACCATAACATTCCACTCGTATGACTATATCTCTCTCTACTATCTGTACTTCGTTGCACACCTGTATAATCAGCTCTTGAATTATCTATTTCGCTAATCAATCTATTTATTGTCTCTTTAACATCGAGAATAAAATCCTTAAATATCTGCTTTATCCTATCTTGAGCCTCTTCAAAACCTTTTTCTAATATTTGAGCTTCTTTGGTAAGGTCTTCTATATCAGATGATTCTAATTCATCTAATCTCTTTTGAATATCAACCTTAAGTCCTAATAACCCCTTTGATACTTGCTCTTTTTGACCAATTATAAAATCATCTAGTTTATCAGATAATATTTTATCTTTATCACTTTTTATATCTTCTAAATCTTTGTCTCTAATGACATCTATATTCGCTAAATCAAATAAAATTTCATTACTAAATTTTAAATCATATTTCTTTTCAAGATTTTTAAGTGCAAGGGTTTCCATTGCATCTAGGTTGGTTTTATTCTTTTTAGCAATATTATATGAAATACCAGATATAAACTTTACTTTTTTATTTCTTATTTTTTGCATAATAGGTTTATTAGGATTACTAGCTATGATTTTATTTAATGAATCATCTGCTTGGCGAGATAACTTAGTGTATAAATCTTTAATAGCTAATCCAATATTTCCTTTGTATTTTTTAAATTCATCAATTAATACAGAATCAAACTTACTTCCCAATAATATAATATTACTAATTCCTTCTGATGGTAGTGTCTTTACCA
>JAMOOX010000050.1 GCA_027065045.1 Campylobacteraceae bacterium
TATCATATTTTAGTTCTAGGGTTGAGTTTAAAAAGCTTTTTAGTATATCTTTGCTATTTTCACTTCCGAATACTTTTTTAAAGGCGTAATCTGTTTTCATATTTAAAAATCTCATATCTTTTCCTTTCTAGTTTATTTTAGAGCATAAATAAAATTATATATATCCATATACCACTCATTGAAGTTGCTACAATGCCTAATACTACTTTTTTGCCATCTTTTGGGTGATTATTACTACTTTTGGCTTTTATAATTGTAGCTACCCAAATATATAGAGTATATATCGCTATAATAATATGAATAATTAATATCACCATAGCCATATCACTAGAGAATGAACTAGCTTTTATATACTCTTTGAACCCTCCTCCAAGTCGCACTCCATATTCAAAATATGTTACAACAGTAGCTGAAAATATCAATATAACTATTTGAGAAATTTGATGAACTCTAAAGCTCTTAGTACGAGCAAAATATATTGAAATAGCAATTAAAAATGGAAGTAATGCTACAATTAGCGTAGTAAAGTCCATAAAAAACGGCGCTCTAGTCCCTAAAAAACCATCTCTAAACATATACTCCATATTTTTATCCTTTTAAAAGCACTATTTAAGTAAAATAATAGCTAAATTATGTTGAAACAACAAGGAAAAAAATGAATAATAATAAAAAAGCATTTTCACTACTAGAATTATTAGTAGTAATTTTAATCTTAGGATTATTAGCAGGAGTTGTAGCACCACAAGTAATTGCAAGAGGTGAAGAGGCAAAAAGAGATTTAGCTTGTGTAGAGATGAAGTCTATTGGTGAATCTCTTAAGATGTTTAAGCTTGATAATGGAGCTTACCCTGATACAGAAGAGGGATTAAATGCACTTATAACCAACCCTGATAGTGATAAATATCCAAATTATGCACGAAAGCCATATATTGAAAGTTTGCCAAAAGATTCATGGAGTACTCATTTTATATATATCAAAAATGATAATAAATATGAACTTATTAGTTTTGCTAGTGATAGAAAAGAGGGTGGAAGTGATGATAATGAGGATATATTTTTGAGTAAGTGTAAATAGAGATGAGATTACGACGAGGTTTTACACTATTAGAACTTATTGTCGTAGTATTTATAATCTCTCTTGTATATTCTTTAGTATTTAGTAACCTACAAAAGAAAAAAGATAAACCTAAAGTTCTCACACCTCTTAATCTCAAAGATAATGTATTTAAACTTATTCATGGAGAGGGAGAGTTTTTTTGTATATTAAAGTGTAAAGAGTGCTACTATTCTCAATCAAACTCTACAAATATCAAAAGATTTCAAGGTCAATTAGCCTTAGGTGAATTAGAAGTCTATATATTAGATGCTGATGATAATTTTCAAAAAATAGAGTATGGTAGAGTAGATGATGAGAGATTATGTATTAGATATAATATATATCCAAATAAGAGTAGTTCTAAAATGGTAATTAAAAACAAAACAGGAGTATTTTATATACCATCATATTTTGGAGAGAGCCAAAAAGTAACTGACTTTGATGAGGCAAAAGAGATATGGCTAAAGTATAGTGATAAGGTATCTAGTATGGGAGATTTCTATTGAAAAAAAAAGCATTTACAATTATAGAACTTTTGGTATCTGTAGTCTTAATATCAGTTGTAATTCTAGCTATTATCAAAATCCAATCTCAAACAAGAGATATGGCATACTATATCACTAATAGAGCATTATCTCAACTCACCAATACACTCTTTACAGATGATAGCATAGAGAAGTATCATCGTTCAAATAAAGATGCATATAGTGTAATGGGACATCTATTTAAAAATGATAAATTCAATAGTAGAGAAATTTTAGAAACATACAAAAGAGATATATTTATTAGCGAGGATATAACTCTTGAAGAGGACCAAGTAATACCATTTAAAGTATATCAAATTAGATTAAAAGGCGATAGTTCTTCTGCTAATTTTTATAGATTTGGAATGGAGTAAATAGTGATATTTGGCTTTAAGGCTTTAAATGTTTAAAATTATCCGTTTCTTTGTAGAAAATAGTAGAATGAATTATCTTCTATTTTTTCTTATATTCTCTATTGGAGTAGTATCTTATACTAAAACCCCAAAAGAGATTTTCCCTTCATTTGAATTAGACCAAATTATTGTAAGAGGTGCTTATATTGGGGCATCATTAGATACTATGGATAAGATGGCAGTTAAGCCATTAGAAAACGAGCTTAAAAATCTTGATGATATAAAAGATATGACAACTGTTATTACTTCTGGAAAATATAGTATTATTCTAGAGCTAAAGACGGGTGTAAATAGATATAATGCACTTGATAAAATCAAAGATGCACTATCTCTTAGTTCACGAACGCTACCCTCTGATATGGACGAGCCATCTGTATCTCTACTTGCTATCAAAAAGAACCTTTTAAATATTGCTTTTTTATCTGATAAAGTTGGTTTAGATGTATTAAAAGAGAGAGCAAATAGACTCAAAGATGAGATTGTAAATATCAAAAATATATCAGATGTTATTATATATGGGGACTCTGATATATATTTTGATATTAAAATCAATCCCAAAAAAGTCAATGCCCTTGGGTTAGATTTTAATAAGGTAGTTTATGCTATTTCAAAGTTATCATATATATATCCTGTGGGATTAATTGAAGATAAAAAAGGTGGATTTTTTTATATCTCTACGGCTAATAGTAAAAAAGATAATAAGAGATTTCAAAATAGTATGATACGAGTAGGCAAGAGTGATATTTATCTCAAAGATATTGCCACAATAGAGCGACGATATGAAGATTCAGATACTCTATTTATGATTAATAAAAAAAATGCTCTTAATATTTTGGTACGACAAGGTGCAAATGGAAATGCTATTGAGATAGCTAAAAATGTACAAAAAACACTTGATAGCTTCCAAAAAAAGAGTAAAGATTTAGATATATTTATATTTGATGATAGCTCTCAAAAAATATTAGATAGACTCAATATTGTTATATCTAATATCCTTTTAGGGATTATTATAATATTTCTTTTAGTAGCGTTTCTCATTAATATAAGAATGGCAATTATTATAGCTATTGGGATACCTACAAGCTTTGTGATTGGTGCATTTTATATCTATATTTCAGGGTATAGTATTAATATGATTTCTCTTATTGGGGTATTGATAGCATTAGGGATAATTGTAGATGATGCTATTGTAGTAAGTGAGAATATCCAACAGTATCTTGAAAAAGGGTATGAGATAAAAGAGGCTACAATCAAAGGGGCTTCAGAGATGGCAGAACCTGTAATTATCGCCTCTCTTACGACTATATTTGCTTTTATACCTGCATTGATGATAAGTGGTACAATGGGAGAGTTTATCAAGCTTATTCCTATTGCTGTAAGTACCTTGGTAATAGCCTCTCTTGTAGAGTCATTTATATTTTTGCCAATTCACGCATCTCATACACTCAAAGCCAATAGCAAAACTCTATCATGGGATAAAATAAATAAAATATACTCTTATGTAATACATCTATTAATTAGATATAAAAAGAGTTTTTTGGTGCTTTTTATCATCATTGTACCACTACTTACTATTATAGGATTTAAAATTAGTAAGTTTCAAATGTTTCCTAGATTTGATTCTAAAACGGTGCATATATCATTTAAATCCAATGTTAATAATCGTGTAGAAGATAGCAATAAGATACTTAAAATTATCCAAGAGGATTTATATCAAGAGAGGGAGAGATTATTTATCAAACATATTGGTTCTATCGCAGGATATAGAAAAGATAGTGCATCTAATAGCGAAAACTTTCCCTATGTTGGAGATATTACAATAGAACTTCAAAAACTAAAAGCTCAAAACTTTGTAGATAATTATATCACCCCATATCTAAGTTTTTATTATGACTCAAAAGGACGAATTAGAGAAGAACACTCTGCATCAATATCCAAAAAGTTAAAAGAATTTTTGGATAAAAAAGATTATAAAAAAAGATTTAATCTAGTAGATATTTCAATCGTCCAAAAAAAAGCAGGACCAATCAAAAGTGATATAAAGATAGCCTTAGCAGGTGATAATAATGCCAAAATGATAGATGCAATCCACACCCTAAGCCAAAAATTATCTACTATTAATGGAGTGATTAGTATCACTGATAATATTAGATTTGGTGTAGATGAGATAAAACTAGAGATTAACTCTTATGGAGAGTCTTTGGGATTAAATGAATCAACTATTGGTTTAGCACTAAGTAACTTTTATCTATCTAAACTTATATCTAATACATTTGATGATAGTGGAATTTTGGAGATTAAAATAGAGAGAAGTAATAAAGATGATTTAAATGCTCTAAAAACCTTTGGAATAGTTCTTGATGACCAAAGGGTAGTATCTCTTCAAGATGTTGTAACATTTAATACTATTAAATCATTTGAGAAACTAACCAAAGATAATGGAGAAAAAAACTTCTATCTATTTGCAAATATAGACCCCAAAATAATTACAGCAAAAGAGGCATTGATACTATTAGAAGATGAATTTAACAAGCTTAGAGATGATGGTATCTCTATTTCACTCAAAGGAGAACAAGAAAAAAGAGGAGAATTAGCCCATGATATGATGTTGGCTTCTGCCCTAGCACTCACATTAATAATGTTATCAATGATGTATCTATTTAACTCATTTAGAGAAACCTTTATGATGCTCTCTGTCATTCCATTTTCTATTTTAGGAGTGCTTATTGGACATACTATTTTAGGATTAAACCTTAGTATGCCCTCATTTATTGGTATTTTAGGATTATCAGGAGTAGTTATAAATGATGGAATTATTATGATGATAACCCTTAAAAAAGCTACAAATATGCAAGAGTTTTACAACTCTGCCATATCAAGATTACGACCAATTGTATTAACCACAATCACCACTCTAATAGGATTATCTACTATTATTTTCTTCCCCACAGGACAAGCAGTTATATTTCAACCACTTGCTGTATCACTAGGATTTGGTCTTGCTTGGGGGACCGTTTTAAATCTTTTGTATCTTCCTGTTTTATTTGTGGTGGTTGATAGTAAGAGGTTTGAGTATTAGTATCTTCTGATAAATCTTTTTCTATATCTATTATGGTGTTGTCAGGGACAACACCCTACTTAAGCAATTATCTTCTACCTCTTCTATACCCTCTCCTCCTTTTATTAAAACACTTATCACAAATAGAAAATTTATATGAGAAATCAAGTGAAGCTCCACATTTGCTACATCTTTTGCTAAGTTCTCCTTTTTTTAGGGACTCTTCTATAAAGTTATTTAACATTACTCTTGCATTTATAGCTTGTTGTGTATCTTCAAACTGTTGGGGGAATTTAAATGATAGCCATAGGTATAGGGATATTTCTCTTACTCTATCTTCGGCATCTAACATCATCTCATTAGTTATCGCAAATTTTGGCATATCTCTTGGTGGGATATATGTTACTTTTTCTCCAAGTGAGAGTTTTTTGATATAGTAGTTAAATTTATTCTCTATATATGGTGATGATATACTCGCAGGGGCGCATGATAAATGATATTTACTGATTAAATCCAACTCATAATCATCTACTATTTGAGCCACTTCTATCATAGAGTCAATATTTCCTGCTACAAAAGGTCCATCAAACTCCATATTATTGGCAAAAAACTCTAATATTCTTGATATATTTTGGGTATCTAATATATCTCCTATTAATAATACATGTTCCAAACTTGCCATTACACTAAATGGTGGGTTTATTGGTGGGAGTGGCTTGTCTATTGATTTGCTAATATGAGTAAGGGCTGATGTGCTTAATGCTCCTACATATCCAACCTCTTCTAATCCATATCTTCCTGCCCGTCCTGCTATTTGTAGGATTTCACTTACTGTTAATTCTCTTCTTCTAAGTCCATCAAATTTATTATCTTTGGCAAATAGTAGAGTCTTAATAGGTAGGTTTAATCCCATAGCGATAGCATCTGTTGATACTAATATTTGGCTCTCTCCCTCTCTAAATCTTCTTGCCTCTTCTCTTCTAACTTCAGGGGATAGATTTCCATATACTACTGATACACTATATTTTTTGCTAAGTTGTTGTTTGAGTGATAGGACATCTCTTCTTGAAAATGATACAATAGCCGTTGATTTTTCTATATTATCTAATGGTGTTTGGTGGGGTAGGATTTTGAGTTCATTTTTTCGCTCAAACTCTATAATAGTAAGTTTCTCACCTAAATATTGACATATCTCTTTTACAGCTTGTAGGGCATCGCTTGAACCTGTTACGATTACTTTGGAAGCTGGTGCGCCAATCAAGGCATTTGTCCAAGCCCAACCTCTATCTCTATCATTTATCATCTGAATCTCATCAATTACACATATATCTACATCTATTGAGTTATTTAACATCTCAATAGTAGAACATATATGAGTAGAATCTTCATCTATAATCTCCTCTTCTCCTGTGATTAATGATACTCCTACACCTGATTTTTTTAGCTCCTCATACCCCTCTAATGCTAATAGTCTAAGTGGTGCTAAATAGTATCCTGTGGTAGCACTTTTAAGAGCTTCCATTGCTTGATATGTTTTACCACTATTAGTAGGTCCTACATGAAATATTATCTCTCTATTTAATTCTCTTGCGATTGGAAATAGGGATTTAAAATCTCTAATACTTTTGGCTAATAACTCCTCTCTTAGCTTTTGGGCTTTTAGAGGTTTGATATACTCATTGAAGTTATATAATACTCCTCTTTTATGTTTCTCTTTAAATTGTAGGTTTTTGGTGCTTTCTATAATTGGGATAATAGTCTCTAATATAAAGTTTTCAATAGCAAACTCTACAATATCTAATCCTTTTGATAACTCCTCCATTTCAGAGTATAGAGTATCTATTGATAATTTAAAATTTGTGATTTTTTCGCCAATAACACTACTAAAGTCTTCATCAAAAGGTATATGTTCTTCTCTCCATAAAACCCCTGATAAGAAATTTTTGGTATAAGATATATCTACATTAAAATTAATATAGGTATCAAAAATTTCAACTCTATCTTGTTTTATAATTGTAAGTTGATTTAATTGATATGAGTTCTCTATTTGGTAATCTTTGGTTGATATTAAATTAGAAAATATATCAATATCAAGTGGTATATGGTATAAATCCATATCTACGGGTGCTTTTTTGATATGATATATTATCTCTTTTGGTGTAAGATATTTATGGTTATTAATAGAGTCTATAAACTCCTCTATCTCTTGTTTTTTATCTTTGATAGCATTAGATTGTATATTTTTAAGATTTTCTATTACTATGCTATCATCATCAATTAAAAGCTTTAATATATCAATATTAGATGATACCGTTAATATCTCTTTGTCAAACTCTTCTTCAAAAATATCAAATTTATAACTACTATAAAACTCTATATCATGGCTATTAATAATTAGATTTGTTTTTCTCTCTATTTGATTTAATCTCTCATCTAATCTAATATCAGATAATCTGCTTAAAATTTTCTCTTTTGTAATCCTTGATACCACTTCACTTGCAAAACTATCTATTAATTTAAACTCCTCTTGTTGTGATAAATCTATATCTTTGAGTATAAATTGGATTTTGGATTTACTATCGCTTATATGTTTTTTAGATGATTGTAAGCTTGATTGTAATGATAAAAATCTTACAATCACACTTCTACTATTATAATCTGCTTCACTCCAGACTCTACGAAGAGAACGGATTAAGTCAGCCCTATGATAACCACTTTTTAAATCTAACCTCTTAACAAGTGCTTTGAGTATGGGAGTATCAATATTTACAACACCCTCATCAAAAGGGAGTCCATCAAGAAGATTTTTTACTGTAGTATTTAATTTGATAAATGCTTTTTTCTTTTTTGCCATTATTTTATCTTTTTGAAACATTATAGCATAAATTAGTTTGGCTTATTTTGGGAGGGAGATATAAATACTACCACTAATTGTGGTAATATTTAAAAGTTATCTATAAACTAGCATAATATTTAGATTGGTCACTAAATGTATTTACAGTTAATTTTGAGAACTTTTCTAAATAATCCCAAAAATCATCTTTGAGTTCTTGTGATACTTCATCACACTCTCTTAGTGCATCTTCCATAGTACCTAACCACTCATATCTTGATTTTTCTGTGATAGAGAAATCATCGTGAATTCTTACCATATACTCATTGAGTTCCATTCCTTTTGCTTCATCTTCATAAACTTTTGGACCACCACAAATTTGTATAAAGAATTTTGTATTTTTTACTTTTACTTTAGCAAACTCTTCTTCATCTTGTGGGAAAAAGTAAGCAATTTCACTCTCATAAATCTTATCATAAAAATTATACATCAATTTTTGCATTCCATCAAAACCTAATGCTTCATAAAATTCTTTTGCTGGATTTTTAAAGTGAACTTTCTCACCTTTTTCTACTGGATTTATCTCATAACTCATAAATTACCCCTAAATATTTAATTTTATCATTATATCTAACTAAAGTTTATAAAAATCTGTTATTATGAATATATAATTTAATTATAATTAGATATAATAGAATTAATATAAAATATAATCAAACCTAATAAAAGGATTTTAATGTTAAAAGATTTTATAAAACTTGAAACTTTTTTGACTGTTGTAAGAGAGAGAAGTTTTTCAAAAGCATCTGCTAAACTTGGAATTTCTCAACCAGCTGTAACTCAACAGATTAAATTTATAGAAAAATATTTAGAAACAAAAATTATTGAGAGAAAGAAAAATGGTATCAAACTTACAAATGAGGGTGAAGAACTATATAAAATTGTTATCAACATAGAAAAAACTATTAATGATGCAGAACAAGATATTCTAAGAATTATTAATAAAAAGATGACTTTTAGATTGGGGGCTTCATTTACAATTGGAAACTATATCCTACCAGGTGAGTGTCTAAATACAATTAGTGAAATTATCAATAATGATATAAATCTTAGTATTAAAGTGAGTAACCAACTTGTAGAAGATATTAAAGATAAGAAGTTGGATTTGGCATTAATTGAATCTCTTGTTGTAGATGATGATTTGATTTATAGAGAGTGGCTAGAAGATGAGTTGGTGGTATTTTCAAATACACCTCTTCCAAAAATGCTAAGTACAGAAGAGCTTTATAACTATAGATGGATATGTAGAAATGAGGGTTCACACACTCGTAAAGTAGTATCTGAAGTATTTGAAGAGTTGGGAGTATCTTGTAAAAACTTTAATGTATTGAGTGAAGTAGATAATACAACTGCTGTACTTCAAACAATTAAAAGAAGTAAAAAGAGTATAGATTTATCACCTGTGGTATCTATAATATCCAAACATGCAATAGCTGATGAAGTAAACAAAGGCGAACTATTTGAATCTAGAATTAGAGGCTATAGCATTTATAGAAAACTATATATTGCATACTCTAAAAAGAATAAAAGAAATGTATTTATAGATAAAGTTGTAGATTATATTATTTCAGGAAAATGTTAATATGAAATATGGATACAAAGAGATAAAAGCTTTTGATATTAATAACAAAGAGAATTATTGGAAAAATAACCATAAAAAAAATTATCAAATTGATATAGAGTTACCAGAATTTATGTGTAGATGCCCAAGAAGTGGTTATCCTGATTTTGCCAATATCAAACTTAGCTATATTCCAAATAAAAAGGTAATAGAACTAAAAGCACTAAAACTATATATCAACTCATTTATAGATAGAGAAGTATCTCATGAAAACTCTGCAAATGAGATATATGATGCACTCAAAACCAATCTAAACCCAAGATGGATTAAAATAGTAGCAGACTTCAATCCTAGAGGTAATGTCCATACTATAATTACTATTGATAGTGATAGAGAGTAAAATTTTACTCTCTATAGAATATGCATAAGTTGAGATAGTGCTATAATAATCACTACTAAAATAAATGGAAATATATGGCTTTTAAATACTAATGGCTGAATTCCAAAAAATACCTGTAATACTCCACGAAGTCCTAACCAACCACCCAAAAATCCTTTAATTGCTAGAAGAATTTGAAAATTACTTAATCCATCATCAGATATAGTCCCAAATGCTGTATGAATTAAATAAGCACCAGTAATTACTGCTAGTATTAGAGCCTTTGGAACAACTTTACGAACATATTTCATAAAATACTCTCGTACCTTAGTATGTTCATCAACATCTAAATCTTTTTTCATTCTTCCTAAAAATAGATTATCTGTAAATAGAAACCCACCATATATAAATACAGAAAAAAGATGTATTAGTTTTACAATTATATATATCATTTTTAACCCTTTAATTTAATAAATGGATTGTATCTAAAAAAGTATTATTATCAATTAAATTATTCTACACTCCACCCACAAATATTCATTTACTCTATATTTAATAAATATAGATAATATTTATAGTAGTTCAATATATAATTTAGGAGTATAGAGTATGAAAAAAATAGTTGTAATTCCTGCTAGATTAAACTCTACTAGATTACCAAATAAAGTTCTTCTTGATTTAGGTGGTAAAAGTGTAGTACAAAGAGTTTATGAACAGTGTCTAAAAGCTAAAAATATAGATGAAGTATATATAGCAACAGATAGCATCAAAGTAAAAAAGAGTTGTTTAAACTTTAGCAATAATATTATCTTAACAGATAAAAACCATCAATCAGGAACAGATAGAATAGCAGAGGCTATAAGTGATATAGAGTCTGATATTATAATTAATGTCCAAGGAGATGAGCCATTTATTCAACCCTCTTTAATTGATAAATTAGCCAACTCTTTTGATGATAATAGTAATCTAATGAGTAGTGTAATGCATAAAATATCTAAAGTAGCAGATTTAAAAAATCCAAATGTAGTCAAAGTTACAGTAGATAGTAGTAGTAATGCTATATATTTTTCTCGTTCTATTATTCCACACCATAGAGATGAGTGGGAGAGTCTATTAAATCATCATATTGATATTCCATCTCCTCTAAGGTTCTATAGACATTTGGGAATTTATGGATATACCAAAGAGTTTTTGATTGAGTATTCACAAATGCCACAGAGTTATTTAGAGAGGATAGAGAAGCTAGAACAACTTAGAGTTATTGAAAATGGGTATAAAATTAAAATGATAGAGACAGATTATAACTCTATTGGTATTGATACGCAAGAGGATTATATCAAAGCTTTAGAGTTTATATAATTTTATGTTAAAATATTGGATATATAACTAAAATATAAGGATTTATAAGTGAAACATATAGATATAAAAATATATTTAATTGTTATATCACTTCTATTTTTAGGTTGTAGTGATAAACATACACTATTTCAAAAAAAAACTAAAGTATTAACTCAGAGCAAATTATCATCTAAAAAGTTAGAGTATAAGATTATGCCTAATGATAGATTATCTATTATCTCTTTTAAATATCCAAACCTTACACCAAATCGGATAAATCCTGATGGATTGGTTGTGAGTAGAGAGGGGTTTATATCTCTTCCTCTTGTTGGTCAAGTTAGGGTATTGGGATTGACACAGTATGAGGGTGCAAGACTAATAGAACAAAAATATAAAAAATATCTCAAAAAACCATCATTTCAAGTTGAAGTAATTGATAGAAAAGTATATGTTTTGGGTGAAGTTGTCAAAGCTGGTGAGATTAAAATGAATAGAGAAAAAATATCTATTATGGAAGTAATCGCAACAGCACAAGGGTTTGGGGATTATGCTATTAGAGATAAAGTTATTATTGTATCTCAAGGAGATGGTGTATCTATGAGAAGTGTAGATTTAACCAATTTTAGTTCACTCTCTTCATCTAATATATTTTTATCTAATAGAGATATAGTATATGTTCGTTCAACCAAATGGAAACAGTTCAAAATCAAAGGTGGAGATGGCATAAACTTTATATTTAATACCTTAGCAAATGTAGTAGGACCTATGGCTACAATTCAAAATATTACAAGGTAAATATTATTTACCTTTTGCTCCAAATATTACAGCAATTGTCTCTAATATAATTCTTAATTCAAGTTTGATACTCCAGTTTTGAATATAAAATATATCATATACAAGCTTTATCTTGGTATCTTTTAAATTCTCACCATAAGGGTATCTTACTTGTGCTAATCCTGTGATACCTGGCATAATATTGTTTCTAATTGAGTAGTTTTTAATCTCTTCTCTATACCTCTCTACCAACACATTCCACTCTGCACGAGGACCAATAATATGCATATCACCTTTGAGTACATTGATAAGTTGAGGTAATTCATCAATTCTTGTAGCCCTCATAAACTTTCCAAAAGGAAATATTCTTGGGTCATCATCTTGGGTATATAGATGTTTAGTATATTTTTGATTTTGAGACATAGTTCTAAATTTAATACACTCAAATAATTTACCATTAATCCCAACTCTTGTTTGAAAAAAAAGAAGAGTACCAGGGGACTCTTTGGATATTTTATATTTTACAATAAACCATAATGGTAAAGTAACAATCAAAAGGATAATAGATATAATATAATCAAGTAATCTTTTAATTATAAATTGATAGGTATTAAATTTGAAGTTTTGAATATCATCTTGCGAGTACTCTTTTGTGATTATTAACACAATAATTAACCTTAATTTAGATATAATAATTCTTTTAACAGAATATATTATTATATATTAATATTTGCTTTAAATAAGGAAAAAAATGGTTTTAATGATAGATAATTATGATAGCTTCACATATAATATTGTACAGTATGCTAGAAAACTTGGTGCTAACTTAAAAATAATTAGAAATGATGAACTCACTCTTGAAGAGATAAAGGCTCTTAACCCTGATAAAATTATAATCTCCCCTGGCCCATCTACACCAAATGAAGCAGGGGTTTCATTAGAAGTAATAGAGTATTTTGCATCTAAAAAACCTATTTTTGGAATATGCCTTGGACATCAATCTATTGCCCAAGTTTTTGGAGGAGAGGTTAAAAGAGCCAAAAATATGATGCACGGTAAAACATCTCAAATGAAACTCACATCAAATTCTATGATTTTCAAAGATATTCCAAAAGAGTTTCGTGCTACAAGATACCACTCACTAATTGTAAATAGTGATAATCTGCCATCAAATATTATTGTAACTGCTAGAAGTTGTGATGATAATGAGATTATGGCATTAGAGATAAAAGATAAAAATATATATGGAGTACAATTCCATCCTGAATCAATTATGAGTGAGTATGGATATGAGATGTTGGATAACTTTTTAAATATTTAAAGTATGCTAAAATAGAGAGAAAAGAGGTTTGATGAATAGGTTTTGTTATCGAATTCTTCCATATAATTATTAACTTAAAATTTTTTGATGAACTTGACTATTTATTTTGAATGGTAACGATGTGAGGTTTTAACCTCGCTTAAAATTGAATTATTTGTAGGGGTTGTTTCTAACACACCAATCAAATATTTATATTTGATATTTATTGGTGCATTATAACTATTTTCTCTTTAATAGGTTTTGCAAGATTTTTTATCCTAGCACCAACTATATAGTTAAAATCATACTCTTCAAGCTCATCTAGTTCAGTTAGATTATTACTATTAAACATTCCACTATCAGCT
>JAMOOX010000051.1 GCA_027065045.1 Campylobacteraceae bacterium
CTATTTCACTCTTTAAATAGAGAGCCTAACCAAACACCATATTTTGAACAGACAAACTTTGAGATAAAAGGTATATTTGATATAGATATATTTAAAGAGAGTTGGACTCTTTTAGCCAAAAGACATGATATTTTAAGAACACTCTTTGTCTATAAAAAGAGTCCTAAACCACGGCAGATAGTACTGAAATCTAATGAGATAAATATATCTTATGAGAAGATAGTTACTATCCAAAATCAAGAGCAGTATATAAAAGAGTTTGAGCAAAAAGATAGAGAGAGCTATTTTGAACTATCAAAAGAGAATGCCCTTAGACTCAAAGTTTTTAAACTAAAAGATAATCTACATAGAGTAATCTTTAGTAGTCATCATATTTTATTAGATGGATGGTCAATAGGTATTCTATTTGAGGAGTTTTTTGAGATTTATCTTGCTCTAAAAAATAATAAATCATTAAACTTAGCTCCACCAAAACCATATAGTAATTATATTAAGTGGATTAATAGACAAGATATAGAGACTACTAAGAGTTTTTGGAAAAATTATTTAGATGGTTATGAGACAGCTATACTCATTCCTCAAATATCAGATACAACAGATTTTAGAGGAGATAGAGAGTTACTTATTATAGATAAAAATAGGAGTAAAGAGCTAACTAAATTAACAAAAAAATACTCTGTTACAATGAATACTCTACTAGAGGTTATTTGGGCAACTCTAATGATGAGATATAATAACTCTGATGATATTATATTTGGCTCAACAGTATCAGGAAGAGGTGATAGTGTTGAGGGAGTTGATAGAATGATAGGACTTTTTATCAATACCATACCTGTTCGAGTTAAAGCCCAAAAAGAGGATAGCTTAGTAGATTTACTAAAAAGGGTTATGAAAAGCTCTATTGAAGCAAAACAACATCATCACTACTCACTAGCAGAGATACAAAATCTCACAACTCTAAAAAGTGGTCTAATCTCACAACTAATGGTATTTGAAAACTATCCACTCTCAAATGAAAACCATCAAGATATTGGATTTGAGGTACAAAATGTAGAGCATTTTTCTCAAACAAACTATAATTTTCTTCTAATCATTCAAGCATTAGATACAATAGAGATTAAATTTCAATATAACAATCTTCTATATAGCAAAGAGACTATAATAAATATCAAGAACTCATTTTTAAAAATAGTTGACTCTTTTATAGATAACCCAAATAGAGATATATCCAAAATAGATATTTTATCAATTTATGAGTATAAATTTTTAGATAGTTTTAATAATACAAAAAGAGATTACCCAAGGGATAAAACTATTGTAACTCTATTTGAAGAGCAGGTAAACAAGAGTCCAAATAGTATTGCTGTAGTTTTTGAAGATAAAAAATTAACCTATAGAGAGTTAAATAAAAAAGCGAACAGATTAGCTAACTATTTAATAGAGAATGGTGTAAAAGTAGAAGATACTATTGCTATAAAAATAGAGAGAAGCTTAGAGATGATAATAGGCTTAATAGGGATATTAAAAGCTGGTTGTGCCTATTTGCCTATTGATTTAGAGTATCCAAAAGAGAGAGTAGATTATATTTTAAATGACTCTAAAGCTAAAATGATTGTAGATTTTAATAGTTTTAAAAATATAGAGAACTACTCTACAACTAATCCTAAAATAGAGATAAGTTCAGATACTCTAGCCTATATTATCTATACATCAGGAAGCACAGGAGAGCCAAAAGGGGTAATGGTTGAAAACCGTGCTGTTTTAAATACACTTCTTTATGGAATAGATGCGTT
>JAMOOX010000052.1 GCA_027065045.1 Campylobacteraceae bacterium
TCAATGAAGATGGAACACTTACATATACTCCAAATGAGAACTTCAATGGAGAAGATACATTTACTTATACAAATGAAGAGGGTAATACTGCAACAGTAACAGTAGATGTAGATGCAGTAAATGATACAACTACAGTAGTAGATGATAGTGCAACTACAAACGAAGATGCAAGTGTAATAATAGATGTACTTGCAAACGATACAGATGTAGATGAAAAATCACCAGTTGAGTCAGTAACACAACCTCAAAACGGAGTAGTTACAATCAATGAAGATGGAACACTTACATATACTCCAAATGAGAACTTCAATGGAGAAGATACATTTACTTATACAAATGAAGAGGGTAATACTGCAACAGTAACAGTAGATGTAGATGCAGTAAATGATACTCCAGAGACAACAGATGATAATATAACAATGCTTGAAGATATAGCTTGCACTTTAACTATAAATGATTTTGGTGAGTATAGTGATATAGATGGTGATGAATTAGCATCTGTTAAAATTAAAACTCTTCCAGAAAATGGTACATTAACTTTAGATGGAGAAGTTGTTACGCTTGAGACTACAATAAGTAAAAATGATATTGAACTAGGCAAGCTTATATTTAATCCTTCGACAAATACTGATATTGATAGTAGTTTTAATTTTACTGTAAGTGATGGTATTAGTGAAAGTGATATTCATACAGTTAATATAGATATAAAAGCAGTTGCGGATGCTCCAACTGTAAGTATAGAAGTTGGAGAAGGTGTAAGTAGAACAATTGGAAGTTCAGATACTCATGCTAATAATGGTCATGGGAATGGAGATCAAGATGCTCCTGGTAATTCAGCTATAAATAATCATGCAGAAAATTTTACATTTAATATATCTTGTGGAAATAATACGTATAGTATAGGTAATGTGATACAAAATGTAAATATTATTGGTAATAATGAAGATAATATTATAAGATATGGAGATGTAAGACAAGGAAGTAACTTAAATGGTAACGGTGGTGATGATCTAATAGTTATTACTGGAAATATTAATGGTAGTGCATCTTGTGCCGGTGGAAGTGGTAATGATATCCTTTATTTTGCGAAAGATTCATCACATTATACAATTCAAAATTATAATATGCATAATAATATAGATTGTCAAATTATAGATAATGACACTAATAAAATATTAACTGTTAATAATATTGAAGGTATATGTTTTGCAGATGGAATAACTTATGGTCATGTAACAACTAATATTCCTACATTAACAGGTGATTCACAAACTGTTATAGACTATGAAGTAGATATTAGTGCTGCACTAGTAGATGTAGATGGTAGTGAAAGCTTAAGTGTAATGATTACAAATGTACCAGATGGAGCAACTTTAAGTATAGGAACTAATAATGGAGATGGGACTTGGACTATATCTGTTCCAGATGGAGCTACAAGCTTAAGTGATAGCATAACTCTTACAGTTCCAGAAGGTACAGAAGATTTTACTCTTGGTATTACGGCTACTGCTACAGAAGGAGCAATAGGAGATGATGTTGATTTAGTAACAAATAGTGCAAGCGATAGTAATTTTGTAGATGTTCCAGATGTTGCTCTTCCAATTGTAAGTATAGAAGCAACTGATAATATAGCTCATGAGAATGGATTTGAGATTGTTACTAATAATATTTCTTGTATTGATATGTATATTAAAGTAGATGAAACTTATGCAAATAATCATAATTGTAATATTAACGATATTGTTAAAATTAATATAGATAATATTGATCAAAATTGTCAATCAATAAATCCAAGTGAATTTATAAATAATAATTTTGGTAATAATTGTGAGCTTGTAGCTTATTGCCCTCAAGTAAAAGGAGTTGAATTTAATATAAATGCTGTACAAAATAATACTGTTATTTTAGATAGTAATTATTCATTGGATACTTTACCAGTTTTTGAAAGTTGTAATTTTAGTAAAGCATTTAGTTGGAATCCTTTTTCTATGTTTAGTTTTAATTTTGAAAATGATTATTCTAATGCTTGTGATATCAATTTTAATTTTAATGATTATAGTCCACAATTGGTTGTAGCAGATACTTTAGAATATACAATTTCTATAGATGAAGCTCAATCTACAGATACTATTGTTAATTTTACAGTTGCTGGAACAGCAACTGAGGGTGATGATTATGATAGTTTTACTCATAGCGTAACTATTCCGGCTGGACAAACTTCAGTAGTAATTAATATAGATCCTAAAACTGATTTGAAGATTGAAGGTAATGAAACGGTGGTTATATCACTTAGTGAATCAAATGATGCAAGTTATATGCTTGGTGTGAGTGAGGCAACTGGTACTATAGTAGATGATGGTTGTAATATCTTTCCAATTGCAGAAAATGATGTATTTACTATGAATGAAGATACTTGTAAAGTATTAAACTTACTTAATAATGATATTTCATTCAACAATAGTATGAAAATTGAATCTATTAATGGGGTAACTATTACTGGTAATGATCAAATTATAGAAGTTGATAATGCAACAATTAGTATTTCATCATCTGGGTTGATAACTTTATTACCAGATATCTGTTTTGTTGGTGAAATAAATTTTGATTATGTAATTAATGATGGTGATAAAACTGATGATGCAACTGTTAATGTTACTGTAAATCCTACGGTAGCTGTTCCTGAAGCAGAAAATCTACATTATAGAAATATAGAATATCATAATGATATAAGTAATCATACAAGATATGATGACTATATAGATAAAGAACTGACTACTGGTAATGGTGATGATATAATTATAGTTGAAGATGATATCGGTGATGAAGTAGACGCTAATCATGGTGGAAATAGAATTATAAATACTAATGCAGGTGATGATACTATAGTTGTTGGTGGTGATGTTCAACATGGTGCTACAATTAATACTGGAGAAGGTGATGACAATCTAAGTGTTGGTAGAGATAGTGATTCTTTAGATTATAATCTTGATTCGAATGGTAGAATTGAACATAATGCTACCATAGATATGGGTGCTGGTAATGACACTCTAACTGCAAATGCCGTAACTAAAGACTCAACGGTCATTATGGGTGATGGTGATGATAGCGTTACAATAGATAGAATTGATAATGGAAGAATAGACCTAGGTGAAGGAGATGACACTTTAATTATAAATGATTCATTATCTGGAACAGACTCAATATTTGATGGTGGACTAGGATTTGATACTATATCAATAGATGATTGTACAATTAACTTTAATGTATTAAGAGATAATATTAATAACATTGAGTCTATAGATTTAGACCAAGGTAAACAAGAAATCACGCTTGATTTAAATGATGTTATGGATATGACTGATGAAAATAATATCCTTCAAATAGAAGGTGACAAACATGATGAAGTTAAAATAGAGAGTTCTAAATGGGATAAATCAAATGATGTTGATAATAATGGATTTAGAGAATATACATCAAATGAAGATCCAACTGTTAGTATTAAAATAGATGATGATATTAAGGTAGATGGTTTTTAGTAGCCATCTACCTATTAATATTATTTTTATTTAGATACAAATTCTTTAATTCGTTCATAATCTTCTATATAATCGACTTCTGCCCAAAATATACCAGATATATTATTTATAAAAACATCATGACCATCATTAATGGTTCTATATATAATATCTTCCCACCAACAGTTATAATCCTCATTAACAACAGCATCAATAACCCTTTGTCTAAAAGGGACTAAATCTTTAGAATTTAGAATACCTATACCAACATACTCTCCAGTTGTTTGCTCATTTGTAAGTTCTTTTCCATATTTTTTCAGTTTGTCATTTTCCCAATTAAATCTATAATCAGCATCTTCTATCCTACTACTATCGCTTAACATAACAGGGCTTCTTTTTTCGTTTAGCACTATATCTAGTACTTTTTCTTCCATAAATACATCACCATTCATAATCATAATATTATCATTAGGAGTTAAAAAATCTTTCGCAAACCAAACAGAAGATATAGAATTTGCAACTCTATAAAATGGATTAAAATATCTAGAATAAGAAAATCCCTCTAAAGCTTCATGTATATATTTTTCTTGATAACCAGTAACTATGGCTATATCAGTAATCCCTTTTTTCTTTAATAATTCAAAAGTATGCCTAATCAAAGGTTTTGAATCTACATCTACACAACATTTTGGTTGTCCTTGTAAATGTCTACTAATTCTACTTCCAACACCAGCGGCCATTATTAAAACTTTCATATTACTTTTTCCTTTTTATGTTATAGTAATTATACAAGGCATCTATTAAAATATCTGTATATTCTTTTGTCATGGCACCCATATGTGATACTCTAAATATTTTATCTTTTAATTCTCCACCATTTGGTGTAACAATAATATTATATATTTTATCTAAATCATTTACAATAGTACTTGCTTGTTTAGAATCACTTGGAGTTAAAGTTGTCATAGCATTTGGCATATACTCGTTATATAATTGAAGAGGTAATGGTTCAACAGATTTCCTAAAATAGTTTGCAATTTTTTGAGCTTTTGAAACTTCATTTTTAATTCCATTTTCAATAATCTGCTTTAGTCTCTCATGTAATTGTAACAATATTGTAACTGCTGGAGTAAATGGTGTTTGACCTCTAAGTCCATCATCTAAATAACTTTGGAAATCAAAGTAGATAGATGTTGGTGGTTGTAGTTTAGATATAGTATTTGGTGTAAGTACAATCATGCTTATACCAGGAGGGAGAGCTAAGCCTTTTTGTGAACTAAGAATCAGTGCATCTATATTGAATTTTTTCATATCTAATTCATCGGTTACAAACATACTAATTCCATCTACAATATTTAAAATATTATTTCTTTTACAAAAATCACCAACTGAACTTAAATTATATAAAAGCCCTATACTTGTTTCATGAGCATTAATTAATATTGCATCTATATTTTTGTACTTTTCTAAATTAGATATATCTGATAAATTATTATTTTCAACTTTATAATTGATATTGTTTATTTTATGAAGATTGCAAATATCAACAAATCTTTGACCAAAACCACCACCGTTGATGACAAGAGTTTCATCATCACAAGATAGTAAGTTTTGTACAGTAGCTTCCATTCCAGCTGTACCAGATGCAGTAAAAAATAAGACACGACTATTGTCTGGTGCATTGACAATTTTCAATAGGTTTTTTTCACATTCAAATATTATTTTAGAAAATTCATAATTTCTAAAATATGGAGTTTGCTTTGCGCCTATAGTTAAAATATCATCAGCCATCTTTACTGGACCTGGGGTAAATATATATTTGTTTTTCATAATAATGCTTCTTTTATAATATCATCTATTTGTTTTGTATCTCGAAGATATATAGATACATAATGACTATCTATATCATAACCTATTTTTTGAATACAATTATTTTTAATATGTTCAATATGTTTTAAATCTAATTGATTTTGTTTAGCATAGTGGATTTGTATATCAATACCATCACAACCATCTCGATATAAAATATTCAAGTCCAAATACTTCATATCTATATCTTGTGGTATTTTATCAAGGTTACTACTCCATCTATCTTCACTATATTTAACTCTATTGTTTTTATCTAAAAATGTTTGAGGAGCAAAGGCAACTACTTTTTGAATATCTAATAATTTTCCAATAAGTAGTGACATATATGCTCCCATAGAAGCACCAAAACAGACAATCCTTTTATACTTTTTTAATTGAGTTAGTTTTCTTATAAATTCAATTGTTTGCATTAGATTATTCGTAAAATTTGGTATTCCACTATGATACCAAGAGTTGTTTTTATCGTGTATAAAAACTTTATTTGTATTAATGTCATCAGTTATTAGGGGATATTTATTATAAAATACTCCACCTAAAAAGCCATTGAACCCTACAAAAGAGATTACCAAAGTATCAGCATCTTTTATCTCAAAATCAAATAGATGAGTTAATAGTTTATTGTGTGTAGTTTTTCTAAAATTTATATAGTTATGTCTAGATTTATCAAAAAGTTTAAAAGTAGGGATATATTGCATAGTCTTTACATCGATCAGTTCTAAAATATTGTTATAAAAAGCTGAATTAGGTAAAGGTTTCTTTTTCCATAGTTGTTCTTTATCAAAATATATAATAATATAGTTATCAAATGTTTGAATATTTTGTATAGCTTTTATATCTTCTAAATTTTTATTTAATGATATATTTAAAGTTTGAATTTTTTTATTCCATTTTACTGTTTTTATAGTTTGTAAATTTTCTAATCCATCTAAAGATTTTAAGTTATTGTTATAAAGATTCAACATACCATTGATAGTAGTTAAGTTTTTTAACTCTTTTAGATTTTGTAGTTTGTTATTAGATAATGATAAACTCGCACCTACGCTTGTTAATTTCTCTAATCCTTTAAGATTTAAAAGTATATTGTTATGTAGATACAAAGATGAACCAACTTTATAAAGTAGATGTAAAAATTCTATATTTTTTAAGTTTTTGTTATTGATTATTTTTATGTATCCACTTACCTCTTTAAGATTGTAAAAACAATCTATAATAGATAGTTCAGTATTATTAATCTCCAAAGAACCTTGTAAGTATCTGATATTTTTATATGGTTTGAGTTGTTCTTGTGTTTGTATTTTTATATCTCCAATATATGTATCAGTCGCATAATCATAATCTGGTGTATTAAATTGTTGATTTTTAGTTAAAATATCTTGAATAAGAGTTAAAAAAGTATCTATTTCAGGTGTATTTTTATATCCTGTTTTTTTAATAGTATCTAAAATAGATTGCAAGATAATATAATTGTTTTTTAAATCCTTTTTATTTATGATATTTGTATATTGAGATAGATTTTCTAAAAAAAATCTTACAAAGAGTCTTCCATCATCTATAAAACTAAAAAATCTTCTCCAAAAATATTCAGCATCATGTTGTCTATAAAGTAAAGTTGCTAATTCTTCTTTTGTTCGTGGCAATATCTCATCATGCATCTTTCTTGTTTGTATAAGATTTTGACTCCACCTAGCTAAACCTTCCATAAACCACATATTGTTTATATTGCTATAGTTGTATTGAAATACATGAAAAAGCTCATGAATAGGTGTTGCTGTGTTTTTATGCAATGCCTTATGCAAGGTGATTTGTATAGCTTCATTTTCAACTTTAGATGCTACAAGTCCCCTTTGTATAGGTATACCTTCGATAGTGATTTGTATATACTTTGCACCTTTGTCAAAATATATACCTTCTTTTAGAGGATTTTTTAATTTTAGTTTATTAATAAATATATCAAAAGCTTCTCTAAATAGTTTTTCAATATTTTGTAAATATTCATTAGTAACTTCAATATTAGGAGCAATAATAAATTTGAACACTATAAAACCTTTAAAAGGGGTATTAATATATTTTTAAAAAGGTTAGAATTGGTATCTAATAGTTCAGTTTGTTTATTTTTATTTTCAAGATCTATAAATTTACCACAATCTACACTAATCCAACCACCACCCCATTTTCTAAATTCTAAATTTAATTTATTGGGATATAAAGTATTGATTCTATTTAAATCATCTGTAGTTGCTTTTATTTGTTTTATTTTACCATTTTCTTTCGTGTATTTTATAAGTCCAATATGGATATTGTGTGTTGCACAATCTATATGCAAAAGATATTCAGGTGAGTTAAAATAAAAATATACTCCAAAAACAGATTTACCTTTGTTTTGTCTCTCTTGTGTATTATTATAAAACCATAGCTGACAAAGCTCTTTTGTATATCCTTTTGGTAACTCTTTAGTAACATTTACGAAGTTATATTTTTTAGTTACCATATTTGATATATTATCAAAAAATCTCATAAGTATATCTGCTTTATTTATAAGTGATTTTTTTAAGTTAAAATACTCATAATCATATCTTTTAAACATAATATCAGTAACTCTTCCTAGGTATAAATATGCACTTCCTATAATAAACAGCAAATCATCACCTTCTATCTCATCAAGTAGATTGTTTGCCAAAAACTCTAAATTATCACTATGCTTTACTAAAATATTTTTATTTTCTAAATTATCATGAACATAGTTCATAAAGTTACCTGTAGTATAAAGTTTATCAATTTTAGATTTGTTAATCAATTTAGCAAGTTGAGTATGGGAGTCTTTTGTCCATTGGCTATCTTTTTTAGTACTAATTCCACCTATAAGTGCTACTATCTTACCTTTTGGTTGAAGTAATTTTAAATCTTCAAAAGCTGAAGTCATACCACCAATTCCACCACGACGACTTTGATCATAAAAAAGTACATCAGCAGATGGTTTTTTAATAACTAATAGTCTTCCCATAGTATCATAAGGTTTTAAACTACTAAAATCTTTTGCAGCTTTTTGTATACCATATCCCAAAACTTTTACACAAAGCAAAGTTGAAACAGTTGATAGTGGTATATGATTTTGAATAAGTGGAACAAAATATTTTACCTCTTCACCTAAAATATTTGCTTTTACTTCCCAGCCAAGTTTTGTTTTGTCAAATACTTGAGAAATAAGCTTTGCATCATCTTTATCATCTTTACCAAAAGTTAAAAACTTTGTAGTTGGTTTTCTTCTTAAAATATCATCTTTTAGGAGTTGATAATATTGCATATCACTATTTATTATAGCAACTCCATCATCTCTTAATCCTTCTATTACAGAAGATTTTGCTTGGATAATATTATTTATACTCTTGTGCATATCCATATGATTTGGTGAGATATTTGTAAATACACATATATCAGGCTCAACCCATTTTGTTCGTTGAACTCTTAAAGCTTCATCTCCACCAACAGATACTTCATTGATTTCTACACTATCATCATCTCTTAGATTTATCAAAGATCTTAGCACTGGTATCTCTGTGTTGGCACTGTTTATATTAGCATGTGTATTTGTTTGAAAGTTAAGTATATGATGAAGTTGGGTTTTAAATCCTGTCTTACCTTCAGTTCCTGTTACAAGTACAGTTTTTGGATCAAGTTTTTTTCTAATAGTAGTTGCTACTTTGGTATATGTTTCTTTGATATTATTTGGAACTAACAAAATAGGATAGGTTGATTTTGCAAATATCTCTTGATCATCTGTAACAAAAGCTTTTATCCCTTTAGATACAAGTTGCTCCATCTTTTTTGATATATCTATCTTTTGTTCTTTCCATTCATTAAGTGATAACATAAAGTATATATTTTTTGCTCTAAATGTATTATAATCTCCAACACCACTAAATCTAATATGTTTATTTATATTTTTCCAGCTACCTTTAGTAATATTTTCTAGTAATGGTACAGTTGCATAGGATTCTTTGTATTGGTTGATTTTTTTTATTAGCTCTTTTGCCATATCTAAAAAGTTATCTTTATCTTTTTGGCTCATATAATCAATACTATAGTTAAATAATTTACTTTTTGGATTATCCAGAAGTTCCTGTGTTCTTTTAAATCCTTTTTTCACTTCATCTATCCATTGAGTATGTGAGAGTTCATTGTCATAATTTGGATTATCATAAATAGCAGGAGGATAACCATAGTACATAAATAGGTGCATATTCATAATACAACTAAAAGTTCGTGAGTTTCCATCAGGAAATGGGTGTAGAAGCTCTAACTCCCTTGATACAAGTGTCAAAGTATGTAGCTTTTCATCATAAGTGGTAGCTTTTCTGATATTGGTATTAAATCTATTGATAATATCTTCTACTTTATCAATCATTTGCATTTGAACTTTATGTTTTATTTCATAAAACTCTTTGAGTGTATATTTTTCATCTAAACACTCTTGCTCATATTTTGATAAATTAGGATACCAATTTCTATAATTTATCCTTTTATCTTGAATTAACCCTTGATAAACTTCATCTACATCAAGCTCATTGGCTGTTTTTGCATATTTTGCACTATTAAAGATAATAGTTCCATCATCTTTTCTTAACTCAAACACCTCTTTGAGATGTTCATAAGTAGTAGATTTGGCAAAAAATGGCATGCCTGCATTTAAAAATCTTATATCACCGGGACTTGATTTTAGATTTGTAGTTTGCACACTTAACATACAAATTTTATGAAGTTGTCTTAGATATGTTCCACTTAGTCCATTATCAAGTATATCAAAGTTATCTATCATAAATGCAAACCCATTAAGAAGCGCTTGGATACTTCCTCTTTCTCCTGCTTCGTAGCCTACCCAACCATTGTATTTTTTATGAAATCTTCCATCTATAAAAAATCTCCAAAGTTGATTAGAATCAAACTCTTTTAAATACTTTAACCTTGACATATTATCCTCTAACTTTCAAAATATTTCCACATGATTGATTTAACTCTTTTAAAGACCATTTGTTAGGGTTTTTAATTTCACATCCCATCCCAAAATAAAAATTTCCATTTACCTCTTCGAAACTTCTTGCAAATGTATCATATTTGAAACTTATTATCTCTTTATATTTATTAAATATATTATATCTATATTTTAATACTTTTATTTCTGTTTTATTTTTAATAGTTTTGCTTGTTAAGATAAAAATATTATCATTTCTAACCAATATATCTCTTGGAATATTGTTTGTTGGAAGTTTAATATTTATAGAAATTATTTTATTATTTATCTCTTTAGCTATAAATAATTTATTTGGTAAGGATTGGTGGTCATTATGTTTTTTTGCTGAGATATATAAAATTTTATTTTTTATTTTTTTAATTCTAGTTGTTTTATTTTTTTTTGAAATTTGTTTATCAATGTATATTTTATTGTTTAATATAAATAAGGAGTAAACTCTTCCATTTTTAGTTTTAATAATTTCCCAATTATATCCATTATCTTTAGATACAGCTATTGCTCCACTGTGATTTAGACCTAGTGCAACATAAATAGTCCTGTCTTTTTTAACTAAATCATACACATGTAGTGCATTTGGAATTGTTCTGTACTTTTTCCATGTTCCATTATATTTAGTATAAAAGTTACCATATTCCCATTTTTGAGTAGAATCATGCCCAGGTATATATAAAATATCATCATATACTTTAAAAATATTCACCTGTTCTTCAGCTACTTTATATTCAAATGAAATTTTATCAGTAATTGGATTTAAGCTAAATACAGAAACTCTACCAGAATTTATAGATGGACCAATATTACTTGAATTACCAGCGCCTATATAAATTTTACCATTATATAATTGCATATCCCAGATATTTCTTGAATATATATGCTCACCACTCTTATATATATTCTGATATGGATTGCCTATATATGTAACTTTGCTTTGAGAAGCAAATAAAGAAATACTTAATAAAAATATTGTAAATAAAAATCTCATTTAAATAACTTTGTACAATCTACTTAAAAAACAAACAGCATGCTGAACACTATCAACTCTAACCCACTGGCGAGTTAATTTAAATCTAAAACTATTTACTGCTTTTTTATTTATATGTGCATAAGTTGATTTTTCACTGTGAAAGGTTTTCATCAATCCTTTTGCACTTAAAAGCATGTTCTCTATAATCCAAGAAGCTTTCTCTTCATCTTCTAAGTATTTTGCTAAGTAATAAGCACTAACAATACCTTCACATCTTGAAGCATCATGATAAACATGCTCACCATAATCATAGTAGAAACCACCTATATAATCTTTGTTTGTTTCTAAAGTGTTTTCATCAGTATACATATGCTCAAACATTGTTTTAGTATCTTTAAAAACAAAGTATATATATTTAGCTTTATTTAGTCCATCAACTTTTATCCATTCTTCAATAGCTTGCATTAACCATGCATCTGAAGGAAGGGAGTCAAACATGTAGTTATATTTTATAGGACGGATGTCTACTAAAAAATCCAACGCTTGCTCAGATTTAACTTTAATATCTTCTTGTAAATCTTTATCAATATTTTTAATATGCTGATAATATAAAGCAAGACCAAGTAAAGCTTCTCCTGGATAATAAAAAGAAAATAACTCTTTTTTTACTTCATCAGATGGATTTATAAGAGCTTTCCCATTATTGAACTGTGGATGGATATAGTAACCAATCATTTCTCCATCTTTATCAATACGACTAAGTATATGTCTTACTAATCCATCAATATATTTTCTATTTGTTTCATCATATGTATTCATATAGTAGTGCATCATCGCAACTAAGCCAATTCCTGCTCCACCAAGTTTAGATTTTTTATTAAAAAATGGATAGCAAGCAAACTCTTTTTTATAAGTGTGATTACGAAATGTTGAAAGTAAAAAATCTATAGAGTGCTTGGCTTTTTCTAAATATAGTTTATCATTACTAAGTTCATACGCTCTTATTAATGATATTGTTCCACCACTATGTCTTAAAATATTATTATATAATGGGTCTGTCATCTTAGGGTGCATATCATCAACTATAGTATCTACATAAGGGTCGTAATAATATAAAAAACTCCCATCATCATTCATATTTTTTACAAGCCAATCAACACTCTTTATAGTTCTGTCATATACAATGTCTTTTGAGAATCTTGTTTCAGATTTTGGATATCCTCTATCTAGTTCTAAAACTTCATCTTTATATGTAACATATGCTTTAGACTCAATAAAAGTATATTCTATTGGTTCTCTACGCATAAGATGTACACGCTCACTAATTTTATTTGTTTTTTTAGCAATCCCACATTGTTTTGATAAGTAATTTAGTATTTGATTTACACTCATTATAGATTTTGTATATCCATCACTTGGCATAAAAAATCTTATTACACCATTATATTTATATTTTAAACCATTTATCCCAGGTTCAAATCTATTTGGTGATTTCATTTTCATTGTTGTCAAGTTTCTAATATTGCATGGATACTCTTTAGTTACTATCTCAAACATAAGTCTACATGTAGAACTGCTTTCTATATTGAAACTATGAAAATTTGGATTAGATTTAATTTTAAAGATAATTCTTTTTATAGTTTCTTCTAAGTTTTCTTTTAAAGAACCCCATCTTAATGCTTTGTTGTTTTCTTGAAATAGTGTAATATAGATTTGTGATATATTTTTATTAAACTCTAAATTTATATTGTTTGGAAAAGTAAATTCTTTTTTATAAATCAATGATTTTCTTATATGTTCAAATAATTTATTCATAAATACTTTTGTATAGTTATTTTAAAAGAAGTATTAAAGCCACTCTATCATTTACATGTAATTTAGAAAAAATAGAACTTATATGTGATTTTACAGTCCTTGTGGTTATATCAAGAGTGGAAGCTATAGCATCATTTGTTAGACCCTCTAAAACTAAAAAAACAACTTCTTTTTCTTTTTTAGATAGTCTATGTTCTATTAGTTCTAGTGCATCAGTACTCAGTGAATTTTTATCTCTTTTTTGAATTAATGCAGCTGTTAGTTCTGGGTATGTCCAGATA
>JAMOOX010000053.1 GCA_027065045.1 Campylobacteraceae bacterium
AATACACCTTCCAGTTCTTTTTGTGTATATCCACATATACCTGCATATCTTTTATCCAGACTTATATCATCTAAATTGTTCAATCCACTAAATATAGATACCTTTGCAAACTTACTCACTCCTGTTATAAAACAAAATCTTATATAAGCGTCGTTTTCCTTTATCTCTGTATAAAATCTCTTTAAATATTCCCTTATCTCTATAGCTACTTCCACGGCCTCTATATTATCCAAGATCGGCTTGTCATATTCATCTATTAATATCACTGCTTTTCTACTATACTTCTTTGCACATTTTTTTATTAATTCTGAAAAACAAAGGGCATTATCTTTATATTTGCATTCTATCTCTAATAACTCTTGTGATAATTCAAGCTGATATGAAAGATATAACTTTAAATCCTCTAATTCCCTTATCCCTCCAAAGCTTATCTTTATTACGGGATATTTTTTAAAATCATATTTATCAAAGATATAAAGTCCATTAAATAAGTCTTTATTCCCTTCAAATAGCTCTTTTAAAGTATCACATAGGAGACTTTTGCCAAATCTTCGAGGACGAGATAAAAATGCATACTTATGATTATTTATTAATTGCATTATGTATTTTGTCTTATCAACATATACATAACCTTCCCTTATCTCTTTAAATGTGGATATGCCTATGGGTAATTTCATATTATGACCCTTGGTCTTATACTATTTTCTCCCAAACAAATTCTTTAATATTCCTTCTCTTTTCATCAAACACAATGCCTATTATTACAACTTCCTTCCCTTTTCCTAAATATTTATCATAATATCTCTTCTCTTTTATCTGCTTTAATGGATCTTCATCTGTTACCTTAAACTCAAATATGTAGTATTTATCCTTAAATTCCACTGTAAAATCTATCCTGCCTCTATTTGTCACATCCTCTGCTACTATCTTAAGTCCCAAACTCGCTATATATGCATAAAACACACTGGCATAATATCCTTCATACTTATCCAGCTCATTCTTTATAAAATAATTATAGGGAATTGATGCATACAATGATTCTAAACTCTTTTTAAATAACTCCATATCAACCTTCTCAAGTGCCTCATATAAATTGTCTTGATACTCTAGTTTCTCTGTAACTTCGGAGGTAAAATAATCTATTAACATGTTATTAAATGAGATCTGTACCTCTTTATTAGGAATTCTCAAAATATATTCTATACCGCCTCTACGACTCTCTTTTATCTCATCAATTGTCAGATATCCACTCTGGAATAATATGGGCTCTAGTCTTATGTCTTCTATATCAAAACTATTTATCAAACTACCATCTGTCCTTAAATGCTCTATCTGAGGTAAAAAATAGTTCCTCGTCTTGAGTAACTTTATTAAAAAACTCGGCGTGCCTGTGGAAAACCAGTAATTGTTATACACATATCCCTTTGATATAAACAACAATATGTCAAATGGATTATATACACTTTCACCATTAAAATTATAGCCATTATACCACTCTTTTACTTTGTCTAAATCAACATCTTTCAATAATTCCCCGAATACACCTTCCAGTTCTTTTTGTGTATATCCACATATACCTGCATATCTTTTATCCAGACTTATATCATCTAAATTGTTCAATCCACTAAATATAGATACCTTTGCAAACTTGCTCACTCCTGTTATAAAACAAAATTTTATATAGGCATCATTCTCTTTTATCTCTGTATAAAACTCCTTTAAATATTCTCTTATCTCTATAGCTACTTTCGCATCTTCTATATTATCCAATATGGGCTTGTCATATTCGTCTATTAATATCACTACTTTTTCTTTATATTTCTTTGCAGCAGCGCGTATAAGCTCTGAAAAACACAATGCTGCATCTTCTTTTTCTATACATTTTACCCCAAGCCTCTTAGAATTTTCCCGTAAATTAAAAAACAATACCCTTTTTAACCTATCCAATCCTCTAATCCCACCAAAACTTATCTTTATTACTGGATATTTTTTAAAATCATATTTATCAAAAATATAAAGTCCATTAAATAATTCTTTATTTCCTTCAAACAATTCCTTTAATGTATCACACAAAAGACTCTTACCAAATCTACGAGGTCGGGATAAAAATGCATACTTATGATTATTTATTAATTGCATTATGTATTTTGTCTTATCAACATATACATAACCTTCCCTTATCTCTTTAAATGTGGATATGCCTATGGGTAATTTCATATTATGACCCTTACGCCTTATTACCAAATTCCTCACCATATTTTATATAGGCCCAATAAAAACTCCTTCCCTGAGGCTTATATTCACCTGTTACTGGATTATAATATAGGTAATTCAATCTTACCAAATTTCCAAGCTCGTCCATAAGCTTTATATCATCAAATAATTCCTCTAGATCCTGATATACAAAATATCCTTTTTGTTTAAACAACCTTGCAATTTGCAAGA
>JAMOOX010000054.1 GCA_027065045.1 Campylobacteraceae bacterium
CTCTGTTGTTGTTGTTTTACCAGCATCAATATGAGCAGCGATACCAATATTTCTTACATCATTTAATTTATGTGTTCTTGCCATAATTTATCTACCTTACCATCTATAGTGAGCAAATGCTTTATTTGCTTCAGCCATTTTGTAAGTATCTTCTTTTTTCTTAAAAGCAGCACCTTTATCAGTAGCAGCTTCCATAAGTTCATTTGAAAGACGCTCAATCATAGTTCTTTCATTTCTTTTTCTAGTAGCTTCAATTATCCATCTAATAGCCAACGATTGTTGTCTAACTGGTCTTACTTCCATAGGTACTTGGTAAGTAGCCCCACCAACTCTTCTACTTTTTACCTCCATTAAAGGCTTGATATTCTCTATTGCCTTATCAAAAATATCAATACCTTTTTCACCAGACTTTGATTCAATTCTATCTAATGCACCATACATTACTTTTTGAGCAACGCTCTTTTTACCATCTAGCATTACTGCGTTTATAAATTTTGTTAGAATCTTATTTCCATGAACTGGGTCTGGTAATACTGCTCTAACGGGAGCTTTTCTTCTTCTCATATTTTTCCTTCTTCAATCTGTTAATATTGATTTACTCAAGTCTTATCCCCTAAGGATTACTGATAACACCTGATTTTTAATTTAAAACTATCTTATTGATAGTAAAATATCTATTTTTTTGGTTTTTTAGTACCGTATTTACTTCTTGCAACTGTTCTATTAGCCACACCAGAAGCATCTAATGCACCACGAACAATATGGTATTTAACACCAGGTAAATCTTTGATTCTACCTCCACGCACAAGTACGATTGAGTGTTCTTGAAGGTTATGACCCTCACCTCCGATATATGAAATTACTTCAAAACCAGATGTTAATCTAACTTTTGCAACTTTTCTCAAAGCTGAGTTAGGTTTTTTAGGTGTTGTTGTATATACTCTTGTACATACCCCTCTTCTTTGTGGACAACTTACTAATGCAGGTGATTTTGATTTTTTCACTTGCTTTTTACGCTCTTTACGAATCAATTGGTTAATTGTAGGCAATACTTTTTCCTTTTCTATAATTTTTAAGTCTGTTGTTCTATAATCCAAAATTATGGATATAAAACTCGTTCGCAATTTTATCTAAAAATAGCTTATATTAATATTTTTATGATTTCATCACCTGCTATATTTCGTATTTTTAATCTTTTTGGTTTTGAAGTAGAATTTATTTTACCACTCCAAAACTCTCTTGTTTTAGTCCCATCTATTGAAATAAATCCATTTTTATCTATTTTTACTTCACTATTACTATGCCATACTCCACTATCATTTGTACAATCAAGGCTTATATATTCAATTAGTTCAAGTCCATTTTCACTTATAGCTATATAGTTGGATTTTACTTTTAATCCTTGTTTTTGATTGTACTCATCTATCTTTTGTTTTAATCTATCACTATAAAAACTATTTATCTCTATTTCATAAAAAAGCCCATCTTCATTTAAACTAAAATCAACACTATCATCTATCACTACAAAATCCAAAATTTGTTTTAAATCTTTTATTTCTACTTCTATCAAAGTTTGATTATTATCTTTTATAAATTTTTTAATTTCATCAATATCACTTATATCCACATAGTAAATTATAACTTTTTTTACTTCACCATCAAAGGTATTAAAATTATGTATCTCTTTGTTTATCACTTCATTAATAGCTACTATATCTAATACCTTTTTGGTGCTATCTCTTAAATCAGGCACATAAACAGGGATAGTCCCAAACTTAGAATTTGTAACAGTACCAAACCAAAAAGAGTCTATCCCCTCTGGTTTTTTAGTGTTTAATCCATCTATCAAAGTGGCTAATTTATCCATAGTTTGTATAGGATTTCTAAATAGATTAAGCCCATCTTGAACTTCAAGTATTTTAAAATCAGCTTTTGCCTCTTTTAGTCTATCTCGCACAGTTTGGATAGAGTTTATCCCTATATCACAATGTATAAATCTTCTACCTAAATCAGAGGCTACTTTTGCAGTAACTCCACTACCACCAAAAAAATCTGCTACTATCATACCTTTATTTGAAGCAATTTCTAAAAGTAGTTCTAATAAACCTTCTGGCTTTTGAGTTGAATAATCTACTCTTTCCTTTGAAACATTTAAAACTGGTCTGCAACTATATTCTTTTATACTTTCATTATCCATAACACGATTAATTACTCCTGATAAAGTATCTGTTAAAATTGTATCAACATAAATTTTACCATTTTCATCTTCTTGTGTTCCAATAAAATGTTTCTCTAAATATTGTCTTTCTTTAATGGTATTTATTTCAAAATTTTCATTATTATTTGTATAAAAATATATTGAATCATGTTTTCTAGCTATAGATTTTTTCTTTGAAGCTCCACCACTTCTATATGCCCATATAATCTCATTTACAAAATTCTCTTCCCCAAAGACTTCATCAAGTAATATCTTTACATAATGTCCGATATGCCAATCAAGATGAACATAGATACTTGCAGTTTCACTCATAATCTCTTTTATAGCCATAAGATTTTCATACATCCAGTTTAGATAATCTTCCTTACTCCAAATATCACCATACATTTTTTCTTCAAAGGCTACAAGCTCTTCCATCTCCATTTTTTCTTCAGCTTTTTTAATTTTTTCAGCTAGTTTAGGATTTTTTCGTATATATACTTTTTTAGCATAGTCAGCCCCACTAGCAAATGGTGGGTCTATATAGACTAAATCTATCTTAATATCTTTCTCTTTTAAGTAAGCACAAGCACTAAGACATTCTCCACGAATTATTAAATTTTCACTATTTTCACCTACTTTTTCCAGCTCTTGAAGTTCATAATATGGTATTCCTCTTTGTATTCTCTCATAAACTTTATTATTATCTGTATAACTTAAAAGCCTTTGACTTCTCGTAACATTATTTAATATCGCTTGACCTTTTACAGGTACTTTATCATATGGTATATATCTAATTGGCATCAAAAAATCCTTTTATCTTTTTATCTAATTTTATTAAATTATCATTTAAACTTACACTATCTTCAAGATATAAAAAATTAAATTTATCATATCCAAAGGCTTTGTTATTTTTAGTTATAAATTCATTTGTAATAAATTCTTTTTTAGCTTTAAAACTCTCATCATTTGCATAACCTTGCCCTTTTGTTTCAAGTATAAGTATTTTCTCTATCTGATTCTCTTTATCTCTTTTTATGATTAAGAAATCTGTTGTATATTTTCCTATATATTTATAACTATTTTTTAATTTTTTATAACACTCTATTACAAACTCTGTAACTCCTCGTTCACCATTATAATAAATCTCTAAATTATTATTAAATGCAGGTAAAGAAAAAATTTGTTCTAAAATATCTTTTTCAAAACCACTTTGTTTAAAATCATAAGGTATATAGTGAAATGATTTATCTTTATTTTTTGTAGTAATATCTAAATTTTGACTTAAAACTTTTATAGCTTCATCTGTTTTACCTTGACTAATTAATTCTACACTCTTCTCTTTTTTCCTATCTTTAAAATTTTTAATAAAATCTTCATTTTTATCTGCCTCTAAAAGTTGATCACAAGCCTCTTTTGAAGGGTATAATTTTTTATTGTTTTCTATATCTTTGAGATTATCAATTATTAAAAATTCAGCACTTTGTTTTATCACTTCACTTGTTGAGTTTAATTCTCTTTTGATATTAAAACACAAAGCTATATCATTATAAACTTTTTTTAAATTATCAACTCTTTTGTATATCGTTTTTAACTCTTTTTTAAATAGTTTTATATCTATATTCATAAAACTATTTTTCTCTATTTGAAACACAAATTCACTAAAATTTATTTTATCTTGTTTTTGTTCTTGATACTCTCTATTTTGTGAAATATTTTCAAAATTACCACTTTTGATTGTAACTATATCATTCTTATATTTATCTATATTTTTAATAATCTTATTGAGCTTTTTTTTACTATTCATACCATTTTCAATATTTATTGTTGAATATTTAATTTTTAATTGATAAAAATCTATCTTAGGTAATTTTAGATAATCTACTCTTGATACTCTTTTAATAGATTTGATTAAGGTTGCACGATTTAAAGAGTTTAACTCATCTATTGAACTATTTTGTTCTTTTTTAAGTTGTTCATTTAATATTTTTGCATTTGGTGTATTTAGCCATATTAGAGCCGTATTATTATTTTTATCAACTTCTCTTAAACATCTACAAGAGGTTTGAAGTACCATATTTTTTGGACTATCTTTACTTCCTGCTAAAACTACACTTGTTAAACTTCTACAATCCCAACCCTCTTTACCAACTTGTACTAATAAAATATATCTTTTTTTACTACTTGCTAAATCTAAACTCTTAAACTCCAATTCGCTATTATTATCTACCTTATACTCTTTATTCCCTTTATGAAATTTTAATATTTCATCTTTATTAATTTTTAATTTAGATACTAACTGTGGATAAACAACCTCTTCTAAATCTTTTATGCTACTACAATAAATAGCACATTTTGCTATCGTACCATCTTGATAAACTTTATCTTTATATAAAACATCAAAATCATTTATAGCTTGTGCTAAAATTTCCTCTTTTGATAAATCAGAACTTTTTACAGTTGGTAATTTTAAAAATTTCTCAATAGCAGTTGTAAGTGGATAATAATAAACTGTATTTGTAATATGTGTAAATTTAAAAAAATCCTCTTTTTTATTATCTATATAGATTTTTTCAGCACTTTTGAGATATGGTGTTCCACTAAAACCTAAAACTGTTGTGATATTATTTTGCTTATTCCACCAAGATACTACTTGACGAAGTTTTATATCATCACTTTGGGCATGATGAACTTCATCTATCAAAATAGACATATTAGGCACTAATGCTAACTTTTGTTTTAGTTCATTTTCTACTATCTCATCATCGTCAAATAATCCTTTGAGTTTAGAGTTTAGTATAACTTTTTCAGCATTCACTACAAAAATTTGCCCAAAAGGGTTTGGTAAAACACTATTAACTTTAGAGGCATTTGGATTGACTGCAAGATTTGATTTTTTAGCAGTTTTAGAAACATCAAGTATATCAAACTTTAAAAATCGTTTAATTTTCTTTGCTTGAACTTTTGGTAAAACCCAACTACCATCAAAACTCTCTATACTTTTTAGAGATGGTGCTATTGAGTTTTTAAGTCCAGAGGGAATGAGAATTAAAAAATTATGAGCAAAATTTTTATTATTTGGTTCGTTTAGGGCAAAATATAAATCAAGATATATAAAACTAGCCATAAGGTAAGTTTTACCAGCTCCCATAGGCAAAGAAAGTAGATAATCGCTATAAGATACATCATAAAATATTTTTTTTATAATTTTTTCATAATCAACATTTTGATTTTTATCTTCTATTTTTTTTACTAAATTTGGTAGATTTTCTTTTGCAAATAAATAAAGTGAAAGCTTATCTATATCACCATTGTTATATATAAACTCTTCATACTCATTTAATTTTTCCTTCTCTATAAAAAACCCCTCACTAAAAAGTTGCCATAAAGGCTTATTTTCTCCTTTGATTTTTAAAAATAAATAAATTTCAATGGCTTCTATCTGAGTATCTCTTAATTTAGCTTTATTTTTAATATATTTTATAACCTCTTTAATTGTACATTCATTAGAGTTTAACCATATATCTTTTTTTATTTTTATATTTTTATTTATCATATATTATACCTATTATTTATTTCAAGCAATAATATCTTATTTATATTAAAATAGTTCTTGTAAAATAATATAACTTTTTGATATAATCTTATTTAATATGATAATAAGTAATAAAAAAGCATTTGTAACCATAGAGATATTAGTAGCAATGGTTATTGGATTTCTTGCTATTATTATGCTTACAACCTCTATTAAATCTCTTCAAAAAGTATCAATACAACAAGAGTTATATCAAGATTTATATATAAGCGTATTATCTATCAAAAATATAATTAAAGCCAAAGAGTGTATGAATAATCCTACTCTAAATGGAGATATAAATGGATTTAAGTATAGTATTAGATGTAGAGAGATAAAAGCTCAAAAAAATTATATAGATAGTATCAACCCAATTACATTTCAAGAAGATGGTGGAAATAAAGGTATTTTTATGATATATCTATTTCGTGTAGATATAAATATCCAAAAAAATGGATTAGATAAATCATATAGTTTTTATCAAAGTGAGCAAAAAAGATTAATTAGCGAAGAGAAACTAAGAAATATGATGTTGGGGATTTTTAAGTAGAGAGGTGAAATATAATACCTTTTATGGAATACTACTCAACCAATCTAACTTATATTCATAGTAGAACAGTGGAGAGAACCTCCCTCTTCTATAAGAGTAAGACAATCTATTGGGATAATCTCTCTGTTTGGGAAAATATCTCTTAATATCTCTTGAGCCTTTTTATCATTTTTATCACTATAAGTTGGTACTATTATAGCTCCATTTGTAATAAGAAAATTAGCATAAGTTGCTGGTAATCTATCACCATCTATATTATATTTTGGAGATGTCATAGGTAGTGGGATTAGGTTATACTCTTTGCCTGATGATTGTCTAAATGATTTTAGTTGAAGTTCCATATTATATAACTCCTCAAAATGTTCATCATCTTTATCTTCACATTTAATATAGACTATTGTATCACAACTTACAAATCTAGCAAGTGTATCTATATGGCTATCGGTATCATCTCCTGCTAAATATCCATAATCTAGCCATAATACTCTTTTTGCATCTAAATACTTTTTAAGTTTCTCTTCTATTTGAGATTTATTTAATCCACCATTTCTATTAGCATTACATAAGCATTTTGTGGTAGTTAAGATTGTATCCATTCCATCACTCTCAATAGAACCACCCTCTAATATAAAATCTATATTTTTAAGAGGAGTTGTACCTAAATAACCCTTTTTATATAGTATTTGATTTACCATATTATCAAGAGAGTATTTAAACTTCTCTCCCCAAGCATTAAATTCAAAGTTTAAAAGTTTAATTTCTCTATCTTCTAATATAGATATATACCCATAATCTCTTATCCAAGTATCATTGGTTTCAATCTCTATAAAACTCATATTTCTTCTATTGCAAAATAGATTTGATATATTATCTCTATTATCACAAATTATATATACAGGAGTAGAGTAGGCAATAGCTTGTGCAATACGAATAAAAGGGATAAGTGCTTCATTAAGGTTTGATGCCCAATCACTATTTTTATGAGGAAAACTCATTAAAACTGCTCTTTGCTTTTGCCACTCTGCTACTACCATTTTTTTCCTTTTTTAATTAAATTATACCACAAACTAATTTAGTAATTACAAATCCACCAACCACAAGCCATACAAACATACCTAATGCAGTATAAACTGGTGCTAATCCTAAACCTTTGAATTTGGCAAATCTTGTACCCATTCCAAGGGCAGTCATAGCCATTGTAAGTAAAAATGTATCTATTTGATTGATTGTATCTACAATATTTTGAGGGACTAAGTTTAGAGAGTTAAATCCTGCTACAAATATAAAATATACAGCAAACCATGGAATAACAAGCTTAACAGCACTTGCATCTCCACCCTCTTTTTTGGCACTATAACTTAGATAAAATCCTAATACTATAAGCATAGGGGCAATCATAATTACTCTTGTCATTTTTACAATTACAGCATTATTTGCCATCTCTAAAGGGGCATTGGGGATAGAGAATGGTACTGCTACAACTTGTGCTACTTCATGGATAGTTCCACCTACATATATACCAAATTGACTTGGGGTCATATGTAAAAATCCAGTTGCTGGTTCTATTATTGCACTATATAAAACAGGATATAAAAACATTGATATTGTACCAAATAAAACTACCATTGATACTGCAATAGCAGTTTTATGACCTTCTGCTTTAAGCACTGGTTCTGTGGCTAATACAGCAGCAGCTCCACATACAGAAGCACCACTTGCTGTTAGCATTGAAGTATCTTTTTCCATTCCAAATACTTTAAACCCTAGCCAAGTCCCTAATATAAATGTACTTGATAACATTATCAATGATACCAAAAACCCTTCCATTCCTACTTCTGCTATCTGTTGAAATGTAATTCTAAATCCATAGACTACAATTGCAAATCTTAGGATTTTTTTACCAGAAAAAACAATTCCTGTATCCCACTCTGATGGTATATGATTGTGTAGAGTATTGGCATAAAATATACCCATAACAATACCTATAACTAATGGAGAGAGTCCTAATGCGTGAATTGGGGCAAGTGATGCTATATATGTAGCAGCCATTGCAAATATTGCAACAAAGAGTATCCCATTGATTGTTCCTTGACGATTTTGAGCTGAAAAAGCCATTTTTATCCTTTTTAATAAGTTTTTTTGATAATAATTCTATTATTATACTATTTTTTTGATATAATTGTAAAGAGATTAAAATAACTAATAAATTATTATAAATAAAAGAGAATATTATGAAAATTACACTAAGACAGATAGAGATATTTTTAAATGTGGTTGAAGTGGGGCATTTGACAAAAGTTGCTAAATCAATGGGACTTAGTCAATCAGCAGTATCAATGTCTATCAAAGAGTTAGAGGGGATATTAAATTCACCTCTATTTGATAGAATAAATAAGAAACTTATATTAAATGAGATAGGAAGAGCTTTCAAAGATGAGGTGATGCCACTATTTAAGAAATTTAGGGATATTGAGTATGAGTTTAAAAATTCTATAAATAAAGGTATAATTAGAGTAGGTGCAAGTACTACAATTGTAGATTATTTGATGCCACCAATAATATGTAGTTATATGAGTAGTTCTCCTGATGTAAAAATTACACTAAAAGAGGGAAATACACAAGAGATAACAGAACTTATTAAAAATGGTAAGATAGATGTTGGATTTATAGAAGGTTTCACAAATGATAGTGAAGTTATTCAAGAGATAATTGGTACAGATGAACTTGTAGTTGTAACTGCTGATGAAACTCTTGTAAATCAATATAGTATCAAAGAGCTAGAACAAAAAAGATGGGTACTAAGAGAAGAGGGAAGTGGGACGAGAGATGTGTTTTTAAATTATATCAAAGAGAGTTCCACTAATATTAATATATTTTTAGAACTAGGTCATACAGAGTCTATCAAGAGTATATTATTAAATCATAAATGTCTTACTTGTATATCAAAACTAGCTATTACACAAGAGATAAAAGAGGATAAATTACTAAAAGTTGATATTAAAAACTTTGATTGTAAACGAGATTTATTGATAATATATCACAAAGATAAATATCATAGCGAACTATTTAAAAAGTTTACAAAGTTTGCTAAAAATATGATTAAATCTATGCTTATGGATATAGAAAAAGTAAAATAGTAGTTATTATGGACTTAAGCTAAAGTATGATATTATTAAAATAAAAATCAAGGGATTTTAATTATGTTTTATAGGTATCTAAAATGGCTCTCTATTGTAGTCATACTCTTCTCTTTTGTTGGTTGTGGTGGTGGAGTTTGTTGTAGTGATAATCCCACTATATTCAAAGCAAAGGCATATTTTATAGATTCACCTGTCAAAGGGTTGGATTATGAGTGTGATAATAACAGGTTTCAAACAGATGAGAGAGGTACAATAGAGTGTATAGATACCAAAGTTAGCTTTTTTGTAGGTAATTTAAAGATAGGTGAGTTGGACTCATTTATTGATAGTAGTAATATCTATCCTCATGATTTAGTTGGAATATCAAGAGATAATTTTAGCAATGATAATTTAATTAAACTTGTAAGATTTATTCAATCTCTTGATGATGATGGTAATATAGAGGCATATATAGATATTACAGATAAGTTTGATGTATCACAAAATTTATTAGATATGAGTATAACTAAGATAGAAGAGTTATTAAAATCTAAAAATAAGACTCTAGTAGATGAAGATATAGCAATTAGACATCTTAAAGAGTCTATGAATATAACTATTGAAGATAATACTACCAAAGAAGAAATCATAATTGAAGATACAAATACAACAGAGAATAACAGTACAAAAGAGCCAATTATAGTTGAAAATAATACTACAATAGAAGATAACACAACACAAGAACCTATAATTATTGAAGATAATAATATCTCAAATGAAGAAAATAGGACTACCCCAATTATCAATAATATCATAGCTAACGCAGGAGATGATATAGATGGATTTAATGATTTAAATATTACACTTAATGCCTCTAATAGTAGTGGAGATAATATTATAGAGTATATTTGGAGTGAAAATAGCATTGAGATAGGTAGAGGAGAGGAGTTGAGTTATATATTTGATATAGGTACTCATACAATACTATTAACTATCAAAGATAATAACAATAATATTAGTAGCGATACACTAATAATTAATATTTCAAAAAGAGGAAACCCCACACCACCACCAACTGCTGATACAACTGCACCTATTGTTATTATAAATGGTGATGATAATATAACTGTAGAGGTAGGTAGTAGTTATATTGATAATGGAGCAAAAGCTACTGATAATATTGATGATATAGTTACTGTTGAGACTAATTCAACAGTGAATATATTCAAAGTTGGAGAGTATAAAGTAATATATAGTGCCACAGATAGCAGAGGTAATATAGGATATACGACAAGATTAGTAAGAGTAGTAGATACCACAGCCCCAACTATTAGATTAAATGGTAGCAGTAGTGTGATAGTTGAACGAGAGGGGAGTTATATTGAAGAGGGTGCATATCTATATAATGATAGAGAAAATAACCTTAGCATAGATATAAACTCATCACTAGATATAGATAATATCGGTAGCTATAATATAGAGTATAGTGTAGTAGATAGCAGTGGAAATAGTGCATCTATTACAAGGACTATTATAGTAAAAGATACAGTAGCCCCAACAATCACCCTAAATGGAGATAGCACCATCACACTTGAAATTGGAGAGGAGTATATAGAACAAAATGCCACTGCAATTGATGGTAAAGATACAAATATCACAATAACTATAATCTCATCATTAGATACCTCTCTAGTAGGTAGCTATACAATCAACTATACAGCATTAGATAAAGCATCTAATAGTAGTAGTATTAATAGAGTAGTAGATATTGTAGCTATCAAAGATGGATATGGACTCAAAAAAACAGACCAAACTATAAGTTATGATGAAAATGGTACAGTTATAAGTGATAGTAGTCTAAAAGATGATGCCTTTTATCAAAAAGGAATAGAGAGTAATTATCATAGAGATAACGATATTAAAATAGTTATAGATAATATCACAGGATTGATTTGGCAAGATAATGAGAGCCTAAGCAAAGATTGGAATAATGCAAATGAGTATTGTAATAACCTAACTCTAGGTGATTATAACGACTGGAGATTACCATCAAGAGTAGAACTCAACTCAATAGTAAATTATGGTAGAGATGCCATAGCAATTGATAGTAAATTTCAAAATATATCAGCAAGTAACTACTGGAGCAGAACAACTCTAGCAAGTGATAGTGATTATCTATGGAATATAAACTTCCAAGATGGTTATCAATACTTCAATACCAAAGGATACTCTCTAATGGTTCGCTGTGTAAGAGGAGTAAGCAATATCAAAGATAGTATTTTAAATAGTAATAATGGAGTAGTAAGCGATACTATCACCAAATTAGATTGGCAAGATAAATATAGTGATAATATAATCAAAACCACATCATGGCAAGAAGCTATTAGTTATTGTGAAGATTTAACTCTTAATAATAGTAGTGATTGGAGATTACCAAACATCAATGAACTCACATCTATAATAGATGAAAACCTATCAAACCCATCAATAAGCACTATATTTAATATTAAAAATAGTAGCGAATATTGGAGTGCCTCAACCAATTCTAAAATAGATGGTTGGTATGTAGATTTTTTAGATGGGCATCAATATATGGCTACTAAGATGAGTCGTTTATCTGTTCGTTGTGTAAAAGATAACTAAAAAAGTGTAATAACTATCTATATTTTATGCTCTTGATTAAATACGCCACATTCGCAAAAATGAGGTCCCGTATAAGGTTCAAGCTACCTTATTTAGTTGTTTTAGCAAAATTCCTCTTGCTCCATTTATATCTCTATCCACAATAATCTCACCATCAATAATAGATTTTTTACCACCAAGATTATCATCAATCACTCCGTCCCATGAACGAGTCTTGGAGGTATAGCTCTCATTGCAATCAACGATATGCTTACCATATTTTTAGTTGTTTGTTTTCCTTGGGGTATTATAAAACCAGTAGAGAATCAAAAGAAAAAAGAGATAAAAGAACATATAGAGAAAGTATATGAAGAGATACCAATTTATGGAGAGAAGAAAGTACATAGACAACTCCTAGAAGATGGTTTTAATGTTAGTTTAAATACAGTATCTGCATATAGAAGAGAGTTAGGTTTAAAGGCTATATTAGCCGTAAGACCAGTGCATACAACTGTATCAGATGACCAACATCCTAAACTAAGAGACCTTGAAATAAATAGAGCCAATCAAGTATGGAGTACAGA
>JAMOOX010000055.1 GCA_027065045.1 Campylobacteraceae bacterium
ATGATAACTATAATAAAACTTTTGTATTAGATGCTATAAAATATCTATTTAAATATTTTAAAAATAGTAAATTTAAACAGATATTAATAGAGACTGAGATGAATATATTTTTTAAAAATACTTCAATAGAGAATAAAATTTTTGTTCTTATTACAAATAGTGATATAAAATTAGGTAGTATTTTTAATACCTTAAAGCAGGTTAAATAGATTTTACTTTTACTTATGAGTCAATCGTAGTGATATATTTATAGATGATAGTGATTTTAGATGGACTTAGCGATATCTACGATATTTATGGGTATATTAATGGGTGGGAATACAGGTTCTACGGCAGGTGGGATAAAGATAATTAGACATGTAATAGTTATCAAAACACTATTTTCAGAATTCAAAAGAATTTTATACCCAAATAGTATAATCTCTATATTTATAGATGGTGCTAAACAAAAAGATAGAGTATTAGCATTTCTCTTTTGCTATGATTATAGGACGATTAGAGTGCTATACAGTTTTTATTCTGCTTAGTAGTTCTTTTATAGGAAGTTTTAAATCTTTTAGTTGTATTCCCACCTATTAGAAAGTGATACAATAGAATTTTCTATAATATCAGGCTTAATAATCTCCATCTCTATACTATTAATTAAAGTATTATATGTAGAGTATATATCATCACTAATATCAATTAAAGCATCTTCAAGAAGTAGATATTGATTCTCTCTCATCATCTCTTCTACTCTTAATGCCACAATAGAGTAGTCAATAAAACTATCTTTTGTAAAATTATAATCTATATCTATATTTACAATCACCCTTTGACTATGAATCCTCTCAAACTCTAAAATCCCAATAATTACATCAAATGATAACTCTTTTATATGGATTTTCATTATATCTCCTACCTACTATTTAATAGTTTAATTATATCTATAATAGACTTATTCAATTATAAAAATAGTGCTATAATATCACTAATAAAACATTGGAGATTTTAAATGAAAGCAATATCGCTATTTAGTGGAGGGCTTGATAGCTGTTTGGCTATTAAATTAATCAAAGACCAAGGTATAGATGTAATTGCTATGTATATAGATACTGGATTTGGTGGGACAAAAGATAATTTAGCACATTTAGAGAATATGACAAAACAGGTAGGTGCAGAACTTAAAGTTGTAAATATCAAAGAGCAATTTGTAAGAGATGTGTTGTTTGACCCTAAACATGGTTATGGAAAGAACTTTAATCCATGTATTGATTGTCATGCTAATATGTTTAAATTGGGTAAGGCTATGATGGAGGAGTGGGGTGCTTCATTTTTGATTTCAGGTGAGGTTTTGGGGCAACGACCAATGAGCCAACGAAGTGATGCACTCCAAAATGTAGTGAAACTTGCTCAAACAGAAGATATTCTACTTCGTCCTTTGAGTGCTAAATTATTAGAACCTACTTTAGCAGAAAAAGAGGGTTGGGTAGATAGAGAAAAATTACTAGGTATTTCAGGAAGAAGTAGAGAGATTCAACTTGCTATGGCAAAAGAGATTGGATTAAAAGATTATGAATCTCCAGGTGGTGGGTGTCTATTGACTGATGAGAATTTCTCTAATAAATTAAGAGAGTTTATCAAGTATGATAAGCTAGAGAGTGGAGATATAAATATTTTGAAATTTGGAAGACACTTTAGATTAGATGATGGTGCAAAGCTTATTGTAGGAAGAAACCAAGATGATAATGCAGGTTTAGAGAAGATAGATAATGATAAATTTATACCTATTAAATTGCCAATAGCAGGACCATTTTCATTAATTAGTAAAAATGCCACCAAAGAGGATTTGAAATTGGGTGCAAAGATAGCTATAACTTATGCTAAAAGTTCATCAGATAATTTATATGATATAGAGATTAATGGAGTAGATACTATTACTCTATCACCATTTGAAAACAAGTCTCAACTATCAAAATATTTTTTTAATTCTAAAAAGTAGTAGATTAGGAGTTTTGATAAAATGATTGAGTTTATATTGATTTCTAGGCAGAGTGATGCAGGGGTTAAAGATGATTTGAAGATATATCTTAATAGGTAGATATTAATACTATTACAACTCATCTAACCACCACTATTTTTCATTAATATTATTTAATTATAATACCACTTATAAAATAAAAGCTCAAAAAGGATTATAGTATGGTGTCGTTTGTAAATATAACACTATTTTGGGTATTTGTAATACCTTTTGCAATATTTTCATTTTTATTAATATCTAATAAAGATAGATTATCTCGTATATTTGATGAGAAGATACTTCATAGATTGAGGGCTAATGATGCTTCTATGCCTATTTCTATTAGAAATATGGTATTTTTAATTTCAATATTTTTGATGATAGTAGCACTTGCTAGACCTGTGATAGAAAAAGGGGATAAAAAGGTGGAGATTGAGGGGCTTAATATGATGATAGCACTTGATATTTCTACCTCTATGAGTGTCAAAGATGTATATCCTAATAGGTTAGAGTTTGCCAAAAATAAGATTATAGAGTTTTTGAAATATACTCCAAGTGATGAGATAGCACTTGTGGCATTTGCTTCTAACTCTTTTATGTTAGCACCTATGAGTAGCGATAAGGCTACACTATCAGATATAATCAAAAGAGTAGATAAGAGATATATATCTATGGGTTCTACTAATTTTACATCATTAGGGGAATTATCTAAAGAGGTGTTGGATAAATCCAAAAAAAGAATATTAGTTTTATTTAGTGATGGTGGAGAGAAAGAGAATTTAGAGGGGTTTAAAGATATATTAAAAGAGTATAATATTAAACTTTATACGGTTTTGATAGGTACAAAAAAGGGTGGAGTTGTATTAGATATAAATGGTAAAAAACTCAAAGATAGAGATGGAAATATCGCATTTTCTCAACGAAATGATGATTTAGGAGAGCTTAGTTTATCTAGTGATGGTGCTTATATTGTGGCATCTAATGGAGATAGTGGTATCAAAGATTTAATATCAAATATTAAACACTCCAATAAATCAAATAAGAAATCAAGTGTGAGTATCAAAGATAGAGTAGAACTATTTTACTATCCATTAGGATTAGCATTAATATTTTTATTGATTAGTTTCTCTTCGTTTCCAACAAAAAGAGATTAGAATTGAGTAGGGTGCGATTTCTATCACACCCTACTAATTTACACAATTTTTAGAAGCTTGTACTTACAGAAGCCACAACATGGTCTGTTGTTGTATCTGTTACATCTTCATAATTTCCTGTATATGCAATACCCAAATCAAATTTACCTACACTTTTAGTTGCACCTAATAAGAAGTAGTAATCATCTGTTGATTTAGCATCACTCATACCAACATTTGCTGATAATTTAATATCATACATAGCTTTTGCACCAGCATCTAGTTGTACATTATATACTCCATCATCACCATCCATATTAATAGCATCATAATCATAAGAGAATGTAACACCTGCATTATAGTTGGCAATTTCTTTACTTACTCCTAAATATATCTCTTTTGAAGTAGTTTCAAAATCTTGATAAGTATCAGGTAAAAGATATGTAACATGTCCTACATTTATACCTACACCACCAAGTTCTGTTTTATATCCCTCATATACATCTATTTCTAATTTATTATTTCCACTATTAAGACTTGATGTAATAACATTTAAATATAAACCTTTATATGCAAAATCTACACTACCTGAAACCATCATACCTTTATTAGCATTTAATTCAACACCTCTAAAAATATTTCTAGTTGACATAGTCATAGAAGCACCAACTTCCACTTTATCAGTTGAAGCTACAGTTGTTGTTGTTGGGGCATTAACAACAGGTGTATCAATAATTACTTTTTCTACACTTCCACCTGCAAAAGATAGAGTCGTAATAGCTATAGTTGCGATTAAACTTAATTTTAAATTTTTCATTGTGAACTCCTTTTTTTAAATCTTCCAAATTGTAACATATTTAATATAATAAAATATTAAAATTCATATATAAATTAAATTATTTGATATTATTTGATATATTGTTACTTTAAAGCATATAAAAGATTAAAAATAATATAATTAAAGCATCAATTTTAAAGGAATTTTATATGAAAAAATTAACGCTATCATTAATTACACTATTATCAATCAATGCTTATGCAGGAGGTGATATTATACCACCTATTGTTGTACCTGTTGTACCTGTTATTGTACCCGTGGATACTGTAGATTATGCTCTTGGTTTAAAAATAGGAACTCTTGGAGTAGGTTTAGATTTATCAGTTCCAATTAATAATCAATTTAATGTAAGATTAAATTTAAATGGTGCTAGTTATAGTGATAATTCTACTGAAGATGGTATTGATTATGAGTATGATTTAGACCTTTTGACAGCAGGTGTATTATTAGATTACTACCCAATGGAGGGAAGTGAATTTAGAGTAACTGGTGGTGTATATTATAATGGTACAGAACTTGAAATGTGTGGTAAGCCTGATGCTACTACTGGTATTACAATTGGTAATATTAACTATAATGCTACTCAAATTGGTTCATTAAATGCTAAAGTAGAATTTGATGAAATTGCTCCTTATGTTGGTATTGGTTGGGGTAATTCTGTTAAAAAAGGTGGTTGGAGTTTTTCTGCTGATGTTGGGTTGATGTATCAAGGAGAACCAGAAGTTACACTTACTCCAATATATGGTCCTGCAATTACTAATGCTAGTCTTCAAGCACCAATTGATGCAGAGGTAGTTCGTGAAGAGGCGGAACTTCAAGATACATTAAATGATTATAAAATTTATCCTGTGATTTCTGTAGGTATTACTTATACATTTTAGAAGTTTTAAGATAATTTAAAGATATTTTGATATAATTGCAAAAATTATTTTAAAATATTGAGAAAGGGGAATAGTATAATGAAAAAAGATATACACCCAGATTATAAAGATTGTCAAGTAAGTTGTGCTTGTGGTAACACATTTGAAGTACGAACAAACAAAGAGAATATGAGTGTAGATATTTGTAATGAGTGTCATCCATTCTTTACTGGTTCTGAGAAAATCGTTGATGCGACAGGTCGTGTTGATAAATTTAAGAGAAAATATAAACTATCTTAATAGAAGATATTTTCTTGTAGCCTCCTATATGGAGTGCTACAAATATTACAAAAGAGATTAATGTTATCTTTTATACCCACACCAATTGGAAACCCTCAAGATATTACTATTCGTGCTTTAAAGCTTTTTGAAAAGGCTTCTCTATTTTTATGTGAAGATACACGACAAACCAAAAGATTATTACGAATTTTAGAGAGTAGATTTGATTTAATCTATCCTAGTAGTGCTGATTTTATATCATTTAATGAACATAATGGTACTCAAAGACTCAAAGAGATTGGTACTAGAATAGAAAATGAGTTTGTAGTCTATGTTTCAGATGCAGGTATGCCTGTAATATCTGACCCTGGGCAACTATTAGTTGTGTTTTTACAACAAAATCAATTAGAGTATGATGTTTTACCAGGGGCGAATGCTTTAACTACTGCTTATGCATCTAGTGGATTTACTAGTGGTAAATTCTCATTCTTTGCATTTTTACCACATAAAGGTGAAGATAGAAGAGAGGCTTTAGTAGAGGTATTAAATGCTCCACAAAATGCTATTATTTATGAATCACCTCATAGATTAATTAAGCTTTTAGAAGAGATAGTAGAGATGGAACCAGATAGAGAGCTATTTTTGGCAAAAGAACTTACTAAAAAGTTTCAAACATATTATAGAGATAGTGCCTCAAATCTATTAAAAGAGCTATCTCAAATTGAAATTAGAGGAGAGTGGGTTGTGATATTTCAAGCAAATTCTAATATCTCTAAGACTCTATCATATAATGATATATTATCTCTTGATATTCAACCAAAAGTAAAAGCAAAACTACTATCTAAGATTTGTGATAAAAGTGTTAAAGAGTGTTATGAAAATATTATTAAATCCACAGCAAAAATTTGATAAAATACACGAATGATAATTTATGGAAAACAGGTATGTTTATACGCACTAGATAATAATGAAAGCTCTATTAAAACAGTATATTTAGCCAAAAAAGGGTTACTTAGCCAAGAGATATTTGATAAATATAAATCAAGAATAAAATTCTTAGAGACTAAGTGGGCTGATAAGATGGCAAAGGGTGGAAATCACCAAGGTATCTTAATTGATATGCAAGATATAAAATTTAGTAACATTTCTCAAATTAAGCAGGGAAATTTTGTTATTATATTAGATGGAATTACAGATGTTGGTAATATTGGGGCAATTGTAAGAAGTGCCTATGCTTTGGGTGTAGATGCGATAATTGCTACTGGTGTTCGCCAATTAAACTATGGAGCAATTACAAGGACAAGTTCTGGGGCATTATTAGATATGCCTTTTTTAGTAACTAATAATATTCTTGATATAATTAATGAACTATCACAAGTTGGATTCAAAAGTTATGGTGCAACTATAGATGGTATAGATATTAAAGATGCTCCAAAATCACCTAAAAATATTTTAATTTTAGGTTCAGAGGGAAGAGGAATTTCTAAAAGAGTAGAAAAGAAACTTGATACAAAAGTATCAATTAAAATGAAGAGAGATTTTGATTCATTAAATGTAAGTGTTGCCGCAGGAATTTTAATAGATAGGATAAGTAATGGATAATAGTAGTATCGTAGATATTATAAATGAGTATGGAGTAAAATCAGTCTCATTAAAAACAAATATATCAATTGAGAGTTTAACTAAGTTAAGTGAAAATGATTATTCAGATTTTACAAAAATTCAGACTTTAGGTTTTGTTAAAATTATAGAGAGAGAGTATAGCTTAGACCTTTTAGAGAAAAAAAATGATATTAGAGAGTATTTTGTTAAAAACGATAATGAAGAACCAAATCACTTTATTACAACTGATGTAGATAGCAATGTAGAGAGTGGAGTATTTTCAAAATTAATTTTTTATATTTTTATTATTTTAATAGTTTATGGACTTTGGTATATATATGAGAATTATTATAAAATAACTCTTATACAAGATATTATAGAACCACAAAAAACATATTTTAATATAGAAAATAATAGTTCAAAAGTAGAACAAACTAAAAAAGTAGTAGATAAAAAACCAATCATAATTGCAAAACCAGTAAAAATAGAAGAGATAGTTGAAAAAAATGAGACAAAAGAGATTGATAAACCAATTGTTTTAAATATATTAAATACTCTTGATGATGATACAAACAAGATTAGTGATATAAATCAAACAGTTCAAAATTATGAAATAGATAATACAATAGAAGAAAATAACGAGACTATTGCAAGGAGTACAATAGAGTTAATACCATCATCTAAAATGTGGTTTGGATTTATTAATATAACTAATCCTAAAAAAAGATGGCATAAATCATATAAAAGAGCTACACCTTATAGTTTTGATGTAAATGGTAGCCGTTGGTTAATGATGACTAATAAAGCTAAATTTAGTATCAAAGATATAGAAGATACAAAAGAGTATGATATAAAATCAACAACATACTTTAAAATAGATGATAAAGATGGTATAAAAAAACTAAGCTACAACGAGTATAAAGCTTTGGGTGGCTATAGAGTATGGTAAAATAATAAGGAGTTAAAATGTTTGATGAAATACAATTTGAGAAGATAAATAGGTTACCAAAATATATTTTTGCCGAGATTAATGACCTTAAGATGTCAGCAAGAAGAGCAGGAGAGGATATTATAGATTTCTCTATGGGTAATCCAGATGCCCCTACTCCAACTCCTATTATTGATAAATTATGTGAAACAGCAAATAGAAGTAAAACACATGGTTATAGTGCAAGTAAAGGGATTTATAAACTTAGGCTTGCTATGAGTAAATGGTACAAAAGAAAATATGGTGTAATTCTTGACCCAAATACAGAAGTAGTAGCTACAATGGGAAGTAAAGAGGGGTATGTTCATTTGGTTCAAGCTATCTCAAACTTAGGAGATGTGGCAATTGTCCCAGACCCAACATATCCAATCCATTCACAAGCTTTTATATTAGCAGGTGCAAATGTAGAGAAGATGGAATTGGTATTTGATGAAAATACATTTGAAGTAGATGAAGATAAATTTTTTGAAAATCTTTTAGATGCTTTGGGTAACTCTGTACCAAAGGCTAAATTTGTAGTAGTAAACTTTCCTCATAATCCATCAACTGCTACAGTTACACCTCATTTTTATGAGAGATTAGTAGCTATGGCAAAAGAGCATAGATTTTATATTATCTCTGATATTGCTTATGCTGATATTACATTTGATGGATATAAAACTCCCTCAATTTTGGAAGTTGAGGGTGCAAAAGATGTAGCTGTAGAGTCTTATACACTTTCAAAAAGCTATAATATGGCAGGTTGGAGAGTCGGATTTGTTGTAGGAAATCAAAAAATGATAGGTGCATTACAGAGCATTAAATCATGGCTTGATTATGGAATGTTTACACCAATTCAAGTAGCAGCAACAGTAGCCATTGATGAGTATGGTAATATTCCAACTGATGAGATTATACCTCGTTATCAAAAACGAAGAGATGTAATGATAGATGCCTTTTCAAAATCTGGTTGGGAATTAAGTACCCCTAATGCCTCTATGTTTATATGGGCAAAAATACCACCAATTGCTAGAGATATGGGAAGTTTAGAGTTTTCAAAACAACTTCTTGTCAAAGCTGGTGTAGCTGTAAGCCCAGGGATTGGATTTGGAAAATATGGTGATGAGTATGTACGAATTGCTTTAATTGAAAATGAAAAACGAATTCGTCAAGCTAGTAAAAATATCAAAAAGTTTTTAAAAGAACTCAAAAAAGAAAAAACCAAGAAAGAGGATTAACTATGATAAAAATCGGTATTATTGGAGTAGGCACTGTTGGTGAAAGTGTAGCTAATATTTTAGAAAACAATAGTGATATTATAGAGGCTCGTGCAGGTAAAAAAATTGTTGTGAAACATGGAGTGGTAAATAATATCAATAAAAAACGAAATGTAAATATTAGCATTAGTAACAGTGCTGATGATATTTTAGATGATAGTGAGATTGATATTGTAGTAGAACTTATGGGTGGAGTAGAAGAGCCTTATAAAATTGTCAAAAAAGCTTTAAGCAATGGAAAATCTGTTGTAACTGCAAATAAAGCTCTTTTAGCATATCATAGATATGAGCTTCAAGAGTTAGCAGGTCATATTCCATTTTCGTATGAAGCAAGTACAGCAGGTGGTATCCCAATCATTGGAGCATTGAGAAATGGATTAAGTGCTAATCATATTGAATCAATTATGGGTATTATGAATGGTACTACAAACTATATGCTAACCAAAATGATAAATGAGGGTGCATTATATGATGATATTCTCAAAGAGTCTCAAGAGTTAGGATATGCCGAAGCTGACCCAACATTTGATGTAGGTGGATTTGATGCCTCTCATAAATTGCTTATTTTAGCAAGTATTGCGTATGGGATTGATGCAAAGCCAGAAGATATTTTGATTGAGGGAATAGAGAATATATCAGATATTGATGTAGATTTTGCCAAAGAGTTTGGATATGAGATTAAACTTTTAGGAATTGCCAAAAAAATTGGAAATGGGGTAGAACTTAGAGTCCACCCTACTATGATACCTCAAAGTAGTATGATTGCTAAAGTAGATGGAGTGATGAATGCTGTATCTGTGGTTGGTGATTGTGTAGGTGAGACTATGTATTATGGAGCAGGTGCAGGTGGTGATGCCACTGCTAGTGCTGTAATTTCTGATATTATTGATATAGTAAGAGGGAATAATGCTCCTATGTTGGGCTATAATAAACCTCTTGAGAGTGGATTAGAACTACTCTCATCAGATGAAATAATATCTAAATATTATCTTAGACTTGAAGTTAGTGATGAGAGTGGAGTATTAGCATCAATCTCATCTGCTTTAGGAGAACTTAATATATCAATTGAGACAATGCTTCAAAAAACATCTTCTACACCAAATAGAGCAAATTTACTACTTAGTACTCATTTATCTAAAGAGAAAGATATTAATAATGCTATATCTAAATTATCTAAATTATCATCAGTTTATGGTGATATAGCTATGATTAGAATAGAGGCGTAGGTTTATCCTACCTCTATGAAAAATCTTAAAAATGCACTACTGCTAAAACAACTATATCAACTCCAAGAGTTGGGATATAAATTTATAGATAATCTAAATATAGATAACTCACAAGAGAAAAAAGATAATATTCTCCCTAATAGTATTAATAAACTAAACACTATAATATCCAAATGTCAGCTCTGCCAACTCTCCAAAAACTCTAAATCACCAATCCTATCTATGGGTAACCCTCAAAGTGATATAATATTTATAGGCAATAAACCAACCATATTAGATAGTAATAATAGTAGTATATTTAGTGGTAATCGTGGTGATATGCTAAGAAATATAATTCAAAATGTATTAGAGTTAGATGATTTTTATCTAGCTAATATAATTAAATGCTACCCTCCAAATGGAAGAGAGGTATTAGCAAATGAGGTATATAGTTGTAAATCGTATATACTCAAAGAGATAGAGATAATAAAACCAAAAATAATAATAACACTAGGAGAGGATACCTACTCATACCTAACAAATAAAGATATTAATTTTCAAGATATTGAGGGAACTATTATTAAATATTCAAACTATTATATTATGCCAATAGTTGATATATCTACTGTATTAAAAAATCCATCTTATAAGAAAAAGTTGTATATGAATATGTTGAAGTTAAAAGAGTTTATAAAAAATATGTAGGTGGTCGGATTAAACCGACCTAAAATAATAAAATAATTATTTCACCTCTACTGTTACAGGGTCTGATTCCCATACACCATGCTTTGTACAGTAACTTTGAGCTACTAATTTCATTTTCTTACCAACTGCTAATACATTAAATGTAACTGTAGCATGACCTTTATGCTCATCTCCACCAAGCATTCCTGCCATAAAATCAGCTTTTGCTAAAAGTGTTTCACCACTATATAGTGAAATACCTGCAATGTAGTGGTCAAAATGGTCAGGGTGTGTATATTCCTCTCCCATCTTGATAGTTACAGCAAATGTTTCACCTGCATTTGTCTCTTCTACTGTATGAATAAATGGTGAGTGTCTATCAATATAATCTTTTCTTGATTCTCTCTCTACACTATCTATATCTACATATCTATTAATTTTTGGCATTTTATTTCCTTGATTTAAATTTATAATTAATTATAACATAATTATTATTAAATAGGACAAAAAAAGTCCTATTTAACATATATAAAATTTATTTTATATTCCCATTTGCATCAAAGTTAAATGTTGTTTGAGTTCCCATAATTGCATTATAAAACTCAGAATCTGCTTGTTGTATTCCTGCTAATTGTTGAGGGTTAAGAGTTTTTAAATTATCTCTATACTTTGCTCCATATAATTTTACACCAATAGCATCAATTGAACTAAGCACTTTATCTGCAACTTCTCCACTAGCTACTACTCCTGCATCTACTTTTTCACCTAAAGTACCAGTTGAAGCATTACAAGCTTGATATCCACTCTCTGCTACAACATCAATAAATTTAGTAGCTACTTGAATAATTAAAGCTGTTCTTACATTTGGCATTTGAGATTCTGTAGCACCTAAAGCATTTCTACTATCATCTATCTCTTTTGCCATACTATCTAAGTAATCTTTATTTAATACACCTGTAACTAACTCTAGTAATTTAGATGTTATAAACTTCACCTCTTGACTTGCTTCTAACTCTACACCTGTTAAACTCTTTAGTTCAGTTGAACCATTCATTATTTTAAGAAGTCCATAAGTTGTAAGAGATGCTTGTATTTTTGATAAATCTTCAGCATTTAAATCATTAATATCTTTATTCATTAAATCACCACTTAATGGGTCTGATAAAACTTCATCTACATCAATACTAAAGTCATTTAGATATTTTGTATCTTTAGCTTGAGATACAACATCCTCTTTTGCACCATTTATAAGACTACTTATTTGCTCTTGAGACAACCCTTTTTCTTGGAAAGTTGTAATAGGTGAAATAACATCTATCTTACCATTTTCATTTACTTTTCCAGTAATATTAAGGTCAAATTCTTTACCCTCATGCATACCTTGTTCTTTAATTCTAACTATATTTCCCTCTGTTAATGGCTCTTCAAATGTAAATTCACCTTTATCTGTTGTAGGTGTAGATACAAGCTCTCCATCATCAAATTTACCATTAGTATTAGCATCTTCATATAGTGTTGCACCACTAATATATGGATCAACTAATACACCTCTAATGCCTTCAACTGTTGTATCTTTATCAGTCTCTGGTATTGTTGTTGTATCTTTATCAGTCTCTGGTATTGTTGTTGTATCTTTATCAGTCTCTGGTATTGTTGTTGTATCTTTATCAGTCTCTGGTATTGTTGTTGTATCTTTATCAGTCTCTGGTATTGTTGTTGTA
>JAMOOX010000056.1 GCA_027065045.1 Campylobacteraceae bacterium
ATACTCATTTGGTTATGCTGCTTGTCCTGATTTGGAGGCGAGTCGTGAGCTTTTTGATGTGCTAAAACCTGAAGATTTTGGGATAGAACTTAGTGAGACTTTTCAGATACATCCTGAACAGAGTACAACTGCTTTGGTAGTCCATCATAAAAATGCTACATATTATTCGGTATAAGTAAAGTTTCTTAACTTTCGCATCTAAAAACTCCATAAAGAGACATTGAAAGTAGCACAGCATAAGCGATATATTGATATAGGTATATAACACTTGACAACATTTATAATATCCATATTATTTAAAACATAAACCCTCTACAAAGCCCTATGTATGGGGTTTTTAGCTATAATATACATTATAAAAAGAGGGTAAAAAATGTCTATAGAAATAAAAATTATTAAAATCATTAACGATAAATTGAAGAATCCAATATATAAATTTAAATATTCCTTAAAAGTTTAATTTAATGTGAGTAGATTAGTAACATATATCTACAATACGGGTCAGGCGTTGAATATACACTAAATTTATGCTATACTACCAATAAAAGAAGCTAAAACAATGCCAAGAAAACCAAGAATAGATTCAGCAGGTATTAGTGAGGCTGAAGCCATCACTTCCAAAGAGCAATTGATACTACATGACTACTACTATACACTTATATGATATATAGAACAAAATCCTATAGAGGTTAAAATTGCAAAGTTTATTGGTGTCTCTAGGTCTTTGGTTTGTAAGATTGTTAAGGAGAGATAATGAATATTCAACGCCTGACCCGTGAATATTTGAAAATTAACCATATTTTCTATAACTTAAGAGTATAATTCTTTTATGAAAGAGATATTTTTATGTGCAATAAACAACATTTTAAGTGGTAACTGTAAAGAGGATTGTAAGTTTTGTACTCAAAGTGTGAGATATAGAGCTGATATAGAGAGATATAATTATAAAAAGATAGATACAATAGTCAATGAGGCAAAATTAGCAAGAAGCCATGGAGCATTGGGGTATTGTCTTGTAACGGCAGGAAAAGGACTTGATGATAAAAAAACTGAATTTGTAGCCTCTGTTGCTAGTGCTATCAAATCAGAAGTTGATGGGCTTAATTTAATAGCTTGTAATGGTACAGCAAACAGAGACCAACTTCAATATCTCAAAGATAATGGAGTAGATAGCTATAACCATAATTTAGAGACATCTAAGAGATATTACAAAGAGATATGTACTACTCATAGTTGGGAGGAGAGATATAAGACTTGTCTAAATGTCAAAGAGGTTGGGCTTGATTTATGTAGTGGTGGAATATTTGGAATGGGAGAGAATGAAGATGATAGATTGGAGCTAATTAAATCAATAGCTTCTCTTAATCCTGAGTCTGTGCCTTTAAATTTTTATCACCCTAATCCATCTCTTCCAATTGTAGATAATAATATCACTCTAAAAGATGCTTTGGAGATTATTAAAATCAGTAGAGAATCTATTGGAGAGGATAAATTATTGATGGTTGCAGGTGGGAGAGAACTAATGTTTAGTAATAATTATAAAGATATGTTTAATGCAGGAGCAAATGCGATTGTAATTGGTAACTATCTTACTACAAAAGGCGACCAACCAAATAGAGATAGAGATATATTAGATAATCTAGGATACAAGGTAGCTAGTGGTTGTCAACGATAATAGTATATCTATAATCTTATCCTTATCTCTTTTGATATGGCTCTCGCCATATCTATCTAAGATTTTAAAAATACCAACCACACCCATAGAGATTTTATTAGGCTCATTTATGGCATATTTTGGACTATTAACAGACCATGAATATTTTACAATTTTAGCAAAAGTAGGGTTTTTATATCTAATGTTTTTAGCAGGTATGGAGGTAAATCTCAAAGAGTTATTATCTAGCCCAAGACATATTATTAATAGGGCTTTACTGTTTTTATTAATTATGGCTATTACATCTATATCATTATCAGTTTTTGCAGGATTAAGTGCTATTGTAATTGTATCTATGCCACTAATATCTATAGGAATATTAGCTACACTATCTAAAGAGTATGGCAAAAATGAAGAGTGGATTAAATTAGCTTTTATTATAGGAATATTAGGAGAGATTATTAGTATAGCATCTCTTACTATTATTGATGCTTATATAATGGTAGGGTTTGGTATTGGGCTTATTTGGAAAATTGCATCTCTATTTGGATTTATTGGATTTATATATATAGTATATAAAGTTTTACAAGTGATATTTTGGTGGTATCCAGAGTTTAAAACTCTACTTATTCCCAAAATAAACTCAAACGACCAAGATATAAGATTATCTATTGCACTCTTTTTTATTTTAATTGCTATTATGCTTAAACTTCATTTAGAGGTTGCATTAGGTGCATTTATAGCAGGTGTTGCAATATCTACATTTTTTCATCATGCCTCATATCTTGAAGAGAAGATGTCAAGTTTAGGTTTTGGATTTTTAATCCCTATATTTTTTATTCAGGTAGGTTCTTCATTTAATATTCAATCACTATTTTTAGAGGGCATTGTAACAGGTGCATTACTAATTACGGCTATTATGATAATATCTCGTATAGTAGGGGGAGTGGTTTTAATATCTATTACAGGTATAAGGACTGCTATACTCTCTAGTCTATCACTATCTATGCCTCTTACACTAATTATAGCTGTAGCTACTATTGGATATGAAGTCAAATTAATAGATATTTTGACATATTATCAACTAATCTTAGCCACTCTATTTGAGATTATTATATCTATGATAGCAATTAAAATGATTAAACAGTTTTATCATTAAAACTACTATCCATTAATTACCCTTAAAGACCTGCTCACCCAATAAAAAATAGATAGCAGGAACATTATAATAGTCTGTATCATCTTCATAACATATATCAATCTCCACATTACCAGCACATTTTATACTATATCCATTAAACTTAGCTTCAAGTACAAAAATCTCACTATGGGCTATCTTATACTGCTCTACTACCTTAATATTTGTAACACCCTTAGCTCTTTTAAATGTAAGATAATCATTTTTTTGTGATTTTGATTTAAAATCTTTCTCTATAAACTTATCTTTGAGTCCAGAAGATAAAAATAACCAACCACCATAAGCAACCACTAAATGCTCATCACTAATACCCTTAGTTGTACTATCTTCAAAAGCTTTGATAAAAGGGCTATATAAAACTCTACCACTTCTACCATCTTCTAAAATAAAAGTCATAAACTCAATTCGTGAAGCAGTTGCCATCATCAATCTTTTATAACTTTTCTTATGTTTAAGCTTTTTTACTTCAACTCCATACTCTTTTTTAAGATACTTTTTAACCTCTGTAAAATATGGTTTTGGCTTCTTTTTGAATATTTTAAACATTTAATACCTTTATTTTGGAATATTCTTGAATAAATTCTTTTAAACAATTTGGGGTATCTGCATATTGTGTTAAATTAGAGATAGTATCATTTAAAGTCAATTTTATTTTTATTTTTTCATTAATATATATAAAGTCCAATCCTTTACCATCTTTTTGGTTAGCCTTTTCAACTAAAAGTTTTAAAAATTTATTTAGAAAGTCTATTTCAAATTTTCCTCTAAAAATTGCTTGATAATTACTCTCAAACAAAAGGGTTCTTAACTCTTGAAACTTATTATTTATTTCATTAGATTCTAACAAAAAGGACTCTGAAAATTTATTCTCTAAAAATAGTACACTATTTTGATGTTTAGATTCGATTTTTTCTAAAGAGATTTTTAATATCTTATCTACTCCTAATTCATTATAAGGGATATTTCTTTTTTCTTTTGTATGTAAAAAATAGTTTTGTGTAGCAATCCAAACATTAACATCTAACATAATTTGATGAAACTCACTCTGTCTTTCTAAAAATAGATTAATTAGTTTTTCAAACTTCTCATCTGTTTCTACAATATGAAATTCACTTTTAACTATTCGTTCAAATGCTTTTTGTGTTGTATAAAAGTTTTCAATAGAATAGGTGGGAGTAATATATAAATTAGTGATTTTTTCTAAATATATAAATTTGTTTTGTTTAATAAAAGAGTCATGATCTCTATCTATAAAAAATAATAGTTGACTATTTTTATAGATATTTTTTTTTCTATCTAATATTTTATAGACTTTAAGTAGGTTATCTTTTCCATCTGTATATTGATGAGAGACTTCACGATTGCAAAATCCCTCTATTCTATGATTATAATATTTACTATCATCTTGCCCCTCATAAAAACAGTAAAAATAATCATTTAGTTTATTTGTATTTTTATGTTTTATATAAATATTTCTAAACTCTTGGGAGATTACAGGTGCATCTAAACGAGCTTTTTTTAGTTTTTCTCTTCTATTCATCAATTTTCTTTATATAATTACTTGTAGCTTCTAGTACTATATCAACTACATGTTCTTCTAACTCTCCTTTTTTATCATCAAAGATAAATGGGGAGTGTGTAGTTGTAAATAAAAGTTTACATTTTCCTGAATCTAAAATATCTGATAGTATCATTTTTTGCCACTCCATAGACATAGATATTTCAGGTTCATCAATAAATATAATAAAGTCTTTTTCACACGCTAAATATATTCTAGCAAAAATAGATACTAACTGTTTTTCTCCTGATGAGAGAGTATTAAGATTTAAAGAAGAGTTGTTTTTTGAATTTTTAAGAGATAGTTCAATAGCACTTTCATTATAAAAAAAGTTTTTATCCACTAAATATTTATTACAAATATTTTTAAACTTTTTAATTAATTCATCTTTCTCTTTTTGTTTATTATATATATTAATTAATTTTGTTAGAAATAGAAAAAGTTGTCTATTCTCGTCATTAAATATCTCCTCATTTTCAACTTTTTGAATAATTATTTTTTTATTGTTTTCTGATACTTTTTCACTTCTATCAAGAATAATAGTTAATGTTTTTATATTCTTTATAGTCTTAGAATAAGTCTCATCAATACTATTATTACTATCAATTAGAGTATTGATAATATCTCCACTCATCTCATTAAAACCTTCTAATGAAAGTCTTGTAATCTCGCTAAGCAATTTTTGTATATATCTTTCTGTATCATCCATTCCAAATTGAATAAATTTATCATTATTTCTTATTTCAAATTCATCAATTATATTACTTAAGCCTAATTTTTCTAAATCTTCCTCAACTCTTCTATATGTTGGTAGATAAATTAATGTATTGATATTTATAATTTCAGATAGAGAGTAGTCTATTTTTATCATATCCTGTTTTATAACTTCTATTTTTTTTATATTTTGTATTTTTAAAATAACTTTTTCAAACTCTATATCTTTTAATTTTTCAATTTTACCACTTAATATATAGTATAAAATATTTAAAATATGTGTTTTACCTGTTCCATTTTCACCAATAAGTATTTTTACATTCTCATCTTTTTGAAAATCTATATGGATATTTCTATCACCAAATAATCCTATAATTTCAAATTTTTCAATCATACTCTATCCCTATTTATTTTATATGAAACAAGGAATGATAACAATATATTGCTTAATAGAAGAGTACAAGAGAGAGTAAAATTAACTCCCTATCGTATAAAATTTAGTAGGTTTGCTTTTGCCTTTGAGCATAACACTATCTATATATTCACTCTGATAACTCTTAGAGATATTTTGAGCTACTATATCACTAAATAGTAGATATGTGTTATAATCTTTGTTTATAGACTCTAATCGTGAGGCTATATTTACACTATCTCCAATTACTGTGTAGTTTAATCTATTGTTTGAACCTATATTTCCAACAAGTGTTTTGCCATAGTGTATGCCTATTCTTGTTTTAAATATCTCTTTGCCCTCTTTTTGCCATTGTTGATTTAATTTTTCTAAATTTTTATGAATCTCTAAGGCAGACTCTACTGCTTTGAGTGATGGGTTCTCTACCTCTTGTGGTGCGCCCCAAAATGCTAATACAGCATCTCCAATATACTTATCAATTGTACCCTCTCTTTTATCAATGGAATCATCAATTATCTCAAAATATTCTGAGAGTTGTAGGGCTACAGCACTAGGTGTCATATTTTCTGATATTGTTGTAAAGTTTTCTATATCGGTAAACATAATAGAAAGTTCTCTCTCTTCTCCTCCTACTTGTGCTTCACAACCTACTGCAATTAGTTTTTGGATAAGTGTAACAGGGAGATATTTGATAAATGAAGATAGGGCTACTTGGAGAGATTTTAGAGATGATTGGGCTTGATAAATCTCTTGGACTTGTGAATTATTTATTATATCAATAGATAGTTTAAGAGATTCTATATTTTTGATTTGATTTGCCATCTCAACAATTGGATTTGATAGTTTATGTGATATAAATATTACAATGATTATAAATATTATTAGTATAATAATAGAGATTATAATAGTCTCTATAATAGTAGAGATAATATCACCCAAAATTATTTTTTGAGGGATAACTACTAATATATTCCATTTCATATTTGAGTTTTTTGGAAAATGAGATATAAATGATAGGTATTTTGTACCATTTTCATCTTCTAATGTACCTTGTGTTGAGTTGTTAAATGCTCTAGTTATAATATCTGAATTTATAATATTTTTATCATTTAGTGATGATGTTATTATTTTTTTTTCATTATCATAAATAATAATCTTACCACCTATTTTTTTGGCTTGTGATACTACAAATTTATATAGTTTTGTAGATGTAATATCTGCACCTGCTACTTTGATTTTGGTAGAGTTTTTATCTATTGATGCACTACTTACAGTTATTCCCGTATTATTAGTAGAAGCATACTTATATGGTTTTGACCAATATATCTGATGAGAAACCTCTTTGAACCAGACTCTCTCTCTTGGGTCATATTTATTATTATCACTACCGTTTAATACTCTAATATCTAATGATTTTCTAACTTGAATAAAATCACCTCTATTATTGGCAATATATATACTATCTAAATATGGATATGCTTTAATTTGTGCATTCATAAGAGAGATAAGAAGTTTTTGATTAGATAATATATCACTATCATCTCCATTTATATTAGATAACATATTGACATAACTAGATGAAATCTCTAATGTTTTTTCTGTAAGAGTGATAATATTTGCACCAATCTCTTTTTGGATTTTATCAAGCATAATATATGACAGGTTATATGATTTATAGGCATTATATGAAATTAAAATAGCTACAATACTACTAAGAAGCACTGTAAAGAGTTGGCTAAGTTTAATTGAAAACTTTTTGGGTTTTGTATCAAGTTGCATATATAAAATCTTTTTTATTATTATATCTAATTTATTATAAGTTCTATTTTTGAGTGATAAATTAGGCACTGCCAAATCTATGATAAGAGAGTATCAATAAATTTAGAGTGTTTCAAAAAGAAAAAGTGGTCTCCATCTAAAGGATAAAATTTACTACCCTCAATTATATTATGGATTTTTTCACCAGTATATAGTGGGGTAGCAGTATCATCTATCCCCCAAAATAGCACAGCTTCACCCTTGTATTTAGCAAATTCACTCTCAAAATCTTCATCTACTACATTTTTAAATGTCTCATACATCTCATGAGATAGGTTTGAAGCATCAGGACTTGCAAAAAGCTCTCTAATCTTTTTAAATCCCAAAGGTTTAAGCAGTTTAACAGTAGCTATTTTAATCCTAATACTCCATGGTTTAATAGTAAGTACTCCAGCACTTGATAATAGGACTAATTTATATGGATTTAAAAGTGTAGCTACTTTACCACCAAATGAGTGTCCCATTGCTATAAACTCTTTTATATCTAAAAGGTCTAAAAATTTTGATGTGATATTAGCATAATCTTTGGTAGTTAGTATTAGTGGATTGGTACTATTTCCAAATCCTGCTAAATCTATATATATATGTTTATAATCTTTTAGCTTATCTCCAAAGGCTTGTGCCATTATCTCTTTGTTACTTCCCCAACCATGTAAAATTACTATATTTTTTTCTATTGTAGGATTGATTATATTATAACTTATCTCAAAATTCTTATCTCTATAATTTATCTCTTTTATTGCCATTTTAATCTCTTTTTATTTTTTAAATATTTTTGATGTTGATTGAAATATATATTAAATTTATTTTTGAGAGTATCTATATCTATGTTTGAGAGTTTAGAGTACTCATTTAGCATATATTCATTATCTCTACTATTAGTTGTAAGTTTAGCTAGACTTTTAGCTATTAAATCTATATCAAGGTCTATAAACTTCATTCTATTTACATCTACAAGTGAAAATATAAATTTAGCATTTATTTTTTTGATAAGTATATTACCTGCTGAATAGTCTATATGATAAATCTTTTTTTGATGTAGTTTATATGTAAAAGCTATAAACTCTTTTAAGATATTATCTCTATTTTCAAACTTATCATCAGCTAAAACATCTCTAATCTCAAAATCAAAATTATAAAACTCACTAATATAAAAGCTTTTTGTAAATAGCAACTTAGATTTGAACTCTATATATCCAATTGGATTAGGAGTATGAATATGTAGATTTTGTAGTTTAATAGAGTTTTGATATGAGCGTTTGGCTTTGGATTCTCTAAAAAATCTATATACAACTTTATTTAATAGATGAGGAGTTTTAAATGATTTAATAACATATTTTCTATTTTCAAAATCTACTATTTTAATGATATTTCTCTTATCATATATAATTTTATTATTTTGATTGTTAAAATATGTCTCTATATTTAATATTAAATCTTTGGTTCGTTCGTTTATTGATTCGTAATTCATTTATATACTTTTAAATTTTTTATATTATTATAACTAAATTATACAAAACCTTTGATACTTTATACAATTAAATTTATGTTATAATACAGTTCAAAAGGAGTCAGATTATTATGTATAAACTACAATTAGATATAGATAGACCCCATGATTCATTGTTCAAAAAAGTCTTTAGAGATATAGAAAATACAAGAGATTTCCTAAAGTATCACATCTTGATATGAGTGTAGAGTGTAAAAAAGAGATGACAAAAAAGAAATTTGATGATATAATATTAGAGATAAAAGGAGATAAAATGCCAAGTTTAGCAAGAGTTTGGAGAGATGAGGGTATGAATGAGGGTATGTATAGTTCTATAAAAATGGGATTAGAGGTAAAATTTAATACATTTTCAGAAAAACTATTATCATCAATTAAAAAAATATAAACTATGGAGTAATATATGCTAAAATCTATATTAATAATTGGACTACTTTTAATAAATCTCAATGGAGATGATAAACTTATTAAAAGAGGTGAAAAGATATATAATCAAAGATGTCATAACATTGAATTTGATAAGATAATTCAAGATAATACTCTTTGTGGTAAATTAAATAAAAAAAATATAGAAGCACTTATTAGCTATATATCCAAAGATAAAGAGATTGAATATAGTATTGAAATATCCAAAGATGATAAGTGTCCTATATGTGGTATGTTTGTATATAAATATCCACGATGGGTAGCACAAATATCAATAGATAATACTCATTTATCTTTTGATGGTGTCAAAGATATGATGAAATTCTATTTAGAACCTACAAGATGGATAAAAAATATTAATATATCTAAAGTATCTCATATTATTGTAACAGATTACTACTCTCAAAAACCAATAGATGCTCAAAAGGCTTTTTATGTAATTGGTAGTGATATATATGGGCCAATGGGGCATGAACTAATTCCATTTAAAAATATAGATGAGGCAAAAGAGTTCAAAGATGACCATAATGCAAAAGAGATAATTAAATTTGAAGATATAACACTCCTAAAAGTTTATAAATTAGATGAATAAAAAAGCAAAATATATTATTATTATATATATATCACTTTTAACTACTCTTATTGTAGAGGTTATATATTTTGAAAATAGTAATTATGATATAAATCTAAATAAAAGTTTTGTATCTATTAGTAGGCTTCCTGATTTGGCAATCTCTAATAGTGCTAGTTATATTAGACACCGTACTCTTAGTAATATAGGTGATATTTATAGAGATGGTTTAAGAGAGAAGTTTATAGCCACAAATATATATAATCACTCCACAATAATAGATAATATCCCCTCAAAGGTTGTAAATGCAAACTAAATTTAATTTATATATATTAGAGTATGCTATGGATAGTATGCTAAGAAATAGATTTAAAAATATCTCTATAGTAGTAATATTTACATCTCTTGTATTTTTAATTAGCTCTATTTTATTTATATCAAACTCTATTAAATATGAACTTGATAATACAGTAGATAATCTACCAGAGATTACTATCCAAAAGATTAAAGCAGGACGAATAGAACAAGTTGATATAAGTATGGTTGATAAAATTAGCCAAATTAGAGGTGTAGAAGATGTAATTCCTAGAGTTTGGGGATATTACTATTTTAAAAGTGCAGGGGTTAATTTTACAATAATGGGGCTAGATGGATTTGCTACACAATATACCAAAAGTCTTGAAGAGGTTTCTCAAAAATTTGATATAAACTCTTTGGATAATGCTATGATTATTGGTAAAGGGGTAGAAAATATATTAAAAACGAACTATTATAGTGAGTATTTCAACTTTATAACCTCCAAAGGAGAGCTTAAAAAGATAAATATAGCAGGAGTATTTAAAAGCCAAATACAACTTGAATCTAATGATATGATAATACTCTCACAAGATAACGCAAGAGAGATTTTTGATATAAGAGATAATAAAGCGAGTGATATTGTAGTAAAAGTAGCCAATCCCAAAGAGATAGGAACAATTGTATCAAAGATTAGAACACTATATCCTGATAGTAGGATTATTACAAAAGAGGATTTAAAAGTAAGCTATCAAAATATATTTAACTATAAGAGAGGTTTCTTTTTGGCTATATTTATAATATCACTATTTACATTTTTTATGATAATTTATGATAAAATAAGTGGAGTAAGTAGCTTTGAAACACAAGAGATAGGCATACTCAAAGCTATTGGTTGGAGAGTAGATGATATACTCAAAGAGAAATTTTATGAAGCATTTATAATCTCATCTCTATCTTTTATAATAGGAGTATCTATATCATTATGGTTTGTTTATACTCTACAAGCCCCACTGCTCAAAGAGATTTTTATAGGATATTCAGATTTAAGACCTACATTTAATCTACCATTCATTATAGATTACTCATCATTGGCTTTGGTATTTCTATTAAGCATACCTATATATATATCAGCATCAATTATTCCATCATGGAGAGTAGCTACAAGTGATAGCGATGATATTATGAGATAAAGATTATAATGATATAATAATATAGTTTTTAAAGAGGAGAATTAATTGTGAATGAGATTGATATAGCAAAATTACAAGATATGAGTGATATTCAAAATATGATGGGTTCAGCTAGTTCTGGAGATAGTAGTGTATTTATTTTATCTATTTTCTTTGGAGTTGTTGGTATGATATATTTTTCTTTTGGTAAAAAAAGAGATGATAAAGATATGTTTATGTATAGTGGTATTGGATTAATGGCATTTCCATATTTTATTGAGGGTAAAATGGAGACTATTTTAATTGGCTTACTATTGATAATAATACCTTTTTTTATAAAAAGATAAATTAAATAAAAATATTCTACCACCCTATAGCAAAAAATAACTAGTAGGGTGAGTGAAACCCATAAGGAAAATATTCAACTTTTTGGAACTGATGCTTTAGCTTCAGCAGGTATTTAGTGAGGCTGAAGCCATCACTTCCAAAGAGCAATAATCCTTAAGTCATTGGCATTGTAAAATAACCTCCCCACAAATAAGCAGGGAAACAATACCATCATTCAACTAATCAACTCCTTAAACAGTCTTAAAATAACCTCCCCACAAATAAGCAGGGAAACACAGTGCATTTTGCACCTTATACACCATACAATCCAGTCTTAAAATAACCTCCCCACAAATAAGCAGGGAAACCATAGGAGATGTATATATTTCTATTACTCTAATTGAGTCTTAAAATAACCTCCCCACAAATAAGCAGGGAAACGTTCAACAGTATGAACACTTTATAAGGGCGGTTGAAGTCTTAAAATAACCTCCCCACAAATAAGCAGGGAAACAGATTAACAATGTTTAAATCTTATACATTAGAAACTGTCTTAAAATAACCTCCCTACAAATAAGCAGGGAAACAATGGAGCAGAGTCTCCCAAACAGTGGCTTTTCAAGTCTTAAAATAACCTCCCCACAAATAAGCAGGGAAACGAATTTGAGGATGCTGTAAAGTATCTATCTGGTAAGTCTTAAAATAACCTCCCCACAAATAAGCAGGGAAACCCTATTAGATAGGGGGAATTAAATAAATTTATAG
>JAMOOX010000057.1 GCA_027065045.1 Campylobacteraceae bacterium
AAGCACTCTTTAACTCCTTATATCTTGGGTAAATTGTGATTTGTAGTGCCTAGATTTTTTAGGAAAACTCGGTAGGCAGGGGGGTGTAGTGCTTTTTGGGGCGAAGTCGGGAGAGATAGAATGTAAGAAAAAAGTTGGCATTAGCCAACTCTATTAAATAGGTAACACCCTAATATTCTTATCAAGTTTCTCACACAATACATTCTCAATCGCAAATAGTGTCCCTGTACTAGAACTTGCACAACCATTACAAGCACCTAAATATCTGATATAAATATCAATATGTTCTCCATTTTCTTTAATATCTAATATCTCCATATCTCCACCATCCATAATTAGCATTTGACGAACATTATCATCTATTACTCTATCTACGGCTTTGATTTTTTGTACTATTGTCATCTCTTTAAATGGTATGTTTGATAGATTATTTTCACCAGAACTATTTGCTTTTTTCTCATCTTCATACTCTCTTAGCAAATCTACCAAATATATATCTTTGGCTTCGTGTCCCCCTGGGCGAATACATGATTTACAAAATGCTCCTGCTTTTGTGTAGTCTGTGATTTGTTCTATCGTTGTAAGGTCGTTTAATCTTATAACCTCTCTTAGAGTAGATAGTGATACTCTTGCACATTCACATACTATTACCTCCTCTTCAAGGCTCTCCATATCTACACCTTTATAAATACTAACGGCTTTTTTGATTACATCATAAGCCATTACCGAACAGTGCATTTTTTGAGGTGGCACGGCAGGTACATCAGGAGTATCTCTCATCGCCATCTCTACATCTATATTTGTAATTTTTACTGCTTCATCTACTGTTTTATATTTACAAAGTTCTGCCATTACATCACTACTAGCAATTGCAGTCCCACAACCAAAACTTTTAAATTTTGATTCCATAATTACATCACTATGAGTATTTACTACCCAAAATAGTCTTACAGCATCTCCACAACTCTCTGCTCCAAAATCAGCTACGATAAGCTTACCACCCATTATCTTTGCCTCTTCTTCTGTGATTTCACCCATATTTTTGGGGTTATTCATCAAATCTGCTACTTTTTGGCTATATTCGTCCCAAATAGAACCACCAATTAAACTATCCATTCCCATACTATACTCCTTTACTTGAATACGAACTTGATATACTTCTCAATCTCTCTACGGCTTTTTTGACTACTTCAAGAGTATAATCAAGCTCCTCTTTGGTTGTAAATCTACTTAATGAAAATCTAATTGCGGTATGGGCTAAATCCTCATCTACATCTATCATATCCATTACAGAGTTTGATTCTAAATCTTCACTAGCACAAGCACTTCCTGTACTTGCCCCGATACCTGCTCTATTTAAATCCCATAGCATAGACTCACCCTCTATACCTCTAAATGATATTAAGATTGTATTAGCAGTTCTTTTCTCTCTTGGAGTAACTACAAATGTATCAGGGATTTCTAAAAGCTCATCTTCAAACTCATCTCTAATATCTCTCATATCTTCTAACTCATAATCCATAGAATCAATGGCTAACTCCATAGCTCGTCCTAATGCCACAATCCCTGCTACATTTAGAGTACCTGAACGATAACCTCCCATTTGAGCTCCACCATGAAATAGAGGCTCTAACTCTTTGCCTTTTCTCATATACAAAGCTCCCACACCTTTGGGTGCATGGAATTTATGACCAGAGAGTGTAAGGTAATCAATAGGAGTAGATTGTAAATCAATAGGAATTTTACCAATAGCTTGGACAGCATCTGTATGGAAAAGTACACCTTTTTCACTACACATTTGAGACATCTCTTCTATTGGAAATATTGCTCCTGTTTCATTATTAGCCCACATAATTGATACAAGTGCCGTTTTGGGAGTCAAAAAATCTCTTAGAGTTGAAGCCTCTACAATACCCTCATTATTAACAGGTAAATATGTAACTCTACACCCCTGAGCCTCCATAAATTTAGCAGTTGCCATAATAGATGGATGTTCCACCGAACTCAATACTATATGATTTTTTTGACCAGTTAGAATATATTGAAAATATATACTCTTTAAAACCCAGTTATTACTCTCTGTAGCACATGAGGTGATTACCACACTATCATCTTTATGAGCATGAAGCCCTGCATAGATTTTTTGCATTGCTGTTTTAAGTGGAATATGTGTCTCACTTGCAAAAGCATGAAGAGAGTTTGGGTTACCATATTTTTCTTCATTAAAAGGTTTCATCTCATTTAATACGATAGGGTCTATCATTGTTGTTGCGTTATTGTCTAAATATACTCTCATATATATCCTTAGATTTTAATTAGGACTTTTTTTATCCTATTTTGTTATTTGAATAATACATCAACAAATCTTAAGTATTGGTAAAAACTCTAATATCTTTTTGGTTATACTAACGATTATAAAAAGGAAAAAAAATGTTAAAAACTATATATATAATGTTAATAACTTTGATATTCACTTCATGTGAAAGCAAAGACCCATCATTAGTAGAGTATCTATTTAGCTCTTCAAATACAGAGTTAAAAGCATTAGAGTTTGAGCCATCATCAGCAAACTGTCCTAAGTGTAGAATGCCACTTAAATCTAAGGTCAATTCAGCACAAGTAGTATTTGATGATGAGAGGACTTATATTTTTGATGATATTGGTTGTTTGATTTTATGGATACGAGATGCACAGATAGATAAAAAGCATATTAAAATATTTGTATATACTACTGATACTCATAAGTGGATAGATGCTAATAAGCTATATTATTCTATCAAAGATAATACACCAATGGGATATGGATTTAGTGGATATGAGAAAAATCAAGATGGATTTATAGGATTTGAAGATATGAGTCTTAAGATGTTAAGAGGTGAGAATATGGCAGACCCAAAAATTCGTAAAAGACTTTTGGGAAAATAGATATTATTTATCTAAATTGTAATATTTTCTATAAACTCTATATCCCCATTAGTAATAATTAAAGCATCTATACAAAAAGCTACATCAAGATTTTTGACTTTTAGATAGTAGTGAGTAGAGTTTATTACTCTTCTAAGTTTTGTAGGTGTGATATTATATATTGGTTGATACTTTTTATTAGCACTACTTTTAACCTCTATAAAATGTAAAATATTATCCTTTTTAGCAATAATATCTATCTCACCCATTTTTTTGGCATAAAAGTTTCGTTCTATAACTATAAAACCACTATTTATTAAAAACTCAATAGCCCTATCTTCACTATCTCTACCAAATTTTGTAGTTATCACTATTTTTTATACTCAAAGTGTTGATAATCTTTGATAGATTTCCAATATCCACCCCAACTCCAACCATATTTACTAAATATTTTTCTAGCTTTATCATTTGATGCTATCATTGCACGATTAGCAGGAGTATTATCTGTATGTTTTCTACTTCTATATTTCAATGATTTTTTATGTGATATTTTACCACTTCGTGAAATATAAGGATTTTCAAGTGGATTAATATCTATTGCTTTACCATAAGCATGATTTGACCATCTATTTGTACCTGCTATATTTCTACAATTAAAAGCACTTGTATTATCTGCTTCAATAGAGGCAAAATCGCTTCCTTTAAAATCACTTACAAGGCTCATAGACCTAATTGGATATTTTATATTATAAAGCTCTCTAAAAATTTTAACAATACTATAAGCTACTTTATAATGTACAATAAGCTCTCCTATTTGAGTATCTCCATTAAAGTCTATATAGCTAAGTTCTATATATCTTAAATCTATCTCTTTAACAGGACAATTATCTCTATAACTATTCCCATTTATCATTCTCTCTAATATTTCTGGTTGAATTTTGGATATATTATATTTATATTCACCTGCAAATATTAATGAACCAAAAGCCATCGCAATTATTATAATTTTTTTCATATTTATACTTTTCATATTAATTTAGATACAATTATAACATAAAAATTAATTAAGGAGAGTAATTATGAAAAATTCACTAAAGCTTTTATTACTATTATTTGTAACTTTTGCTTATGGAGAGTCATATAGAGTAGTTGATATAAGAAGTGATGATACTCTAAGTGTAAGAGTTGATGCTGGTATATCTTATAGAAAAATAGATGATTTATCATATAATACAAGAGATATAAAAGTTATTAGATGTAAACTTGCTTATAATGGTAGAGAGTGGTGTAAAGTAAGACATCCATCTATATATAGTGGTTGGGTAAGTGCTAGATATATTACTCCTCAATATCGTTCATATAATTCAGATAGAGTATCATATGGTAGAAGATACCGTGTAGTAAATATTAGAAGTTATGATACTCTAAATGTTAGAGCTGATGCAGGGGTATATAATAGAAAAATTGGTGAGCTATATTATCGTGCAACAGATATTAAAGTCATTAGATGTAAATATACCCCAAGAGGTAGTAAATGGTGTAAAATCAGTCATCCATCTACTTATAGTGGTTGGGTAAGTGCTAGATATATTAGAGAGATGAGATAAATATTATAAAAGTAATTAGAATAAGGACTTTCGTTCTTGTTCTACTGCTTCCCATAAAACTCAAAATATCCAACTCTACCATCTAAATAGTTGAAACTAAATTTATATATCTCTCCATTATAACTATAATTACTGCTACACTCCATTGACCGTAGAAGTGATTTTGAGAATATTTTATTATTATATAGAGCCAAATCTACTGATTGGTCTTGTAGAAATTTCAATAAATCTTCTCCTACTATCCAATCATCTTGGGCTGTTATAATATCAATTCCAAATAGAAGTGAGATAAATTCTGCTGATACATATTTGGAATCTATCATAGAATCTTTTGATAAGAATGAGAAATATTTTCTCCATGGAATAGAGAATACTTTCATATCACTGCTCTCTTGAAAATATCTTTTGAGTATTATATCAAATTGATTTTTGGAGATAATACCTTTTTTTTGTTTTAATCTTTGGCTACTCTCTTTGCCCTCTATATCTTCTATAATAAGTTTAAGCAATGTTTGTGCATCATCTATATCATACTTACTAGCTACCTCATCAAACAGAGTTGAGGCTATATTAAATTTGGCATTACTTTTTTCATCACTGCCTAATCCTAGCCAATTTATATCTGCTCCATTTGATAATGGCTCACAACCTATTGTCAAAAAAAAATCACCTTTTTGTTCGGCGATAGTTTGTGGTGCTAGATATAGAGTTGAGATTACATCTTGTGAGTTTTTGCCTTTTAGTAGAGTAATTAGAGTTTTTGCAATATCTTTATAAAATATATTTGCTTGAATTATTGATGCTGTATCTGCTGAATCTTTTTTGGCTCGTTCTAAATATGAGAACGATACACCAATAAGAGCTAATAGAGTAGATATAACAGTAATGGTAATTAAAAGTGCTACACCTTTTCTCATATCTCAACTCTCATTCTAACAAATAACAATAGATTTAATCTCGCTAAACTCTTCTAATGCCCACTTTGGACCCTCTCTACCAATTCCTGAAAGTTTAGTACCACCATAGGGTTGGACATCAAATCTAAGTGTTGGAATATCATTAATCACCACTCCTCCACTTTGAGCATCTTCTATAAATCTTTGTGTAAGTTTAAGATTATTTGTAAATATAGAGAATTGTAATCCATACTCTGTATTATTAATTTTGCTCATAGCCTCATCATAACTATCTACTTTAATCAGACTTACAATAGGTGCAAATACCTCTTGACAAACTATATTCATATCATCTGTTACATTTTTCATAACTGTTGGCAAAAATATACCATCTTCAATCTTAGCCCCTGATATTACCTCTGCACCCTCATTAATAGCACTCTCTACCCACTCCAAAGCTCTCTCATTTGATTCATCATTAATAAGTGGTCCTATAAATGTATTATCATCAAATGGACTTCCTGATATAAGCTTACTTGTCTCATTGGCTAATAGTTGGCTAAACTCATCATAAATATCACTATCTACATATATTCTCTGTAATGAGATACATACCTGCCCACTATTAATAAATGCTCCATAAGCACATCTTTTAGAGGCAAGTTCCAAATCTCCACTACTCTCTATATATGTCCCTGCATTTCCACCAAGTTCTAAGCTTATTTTTTTAATCCCTGCTTGTGAAGTTATTATCTTACCCACAGGCACAGAACCAGTAAATGAGATAACTCGTGGAATATCACTACTTACAAGAGTAGAACCCACCTCAGCATCTCCATACACTACACTCAACGCATCTTTAATAGCATAAGGAGAGTCTATAAAAGCCTTTGCTAAAAGATATGATATCATTGGTGCTTCAGGGGTTGGTTTGAGTACTACTGTATTACCCATTCCTAGTGCTGGAGCTATTTTATGGACTACAAGGTTTAGAGGGAAGTTAAAAGGGGTTATACATACAACTACTCCTACAGGTTCTCTTTGGAAAAATGCAACTGTTTTTTTGCCACTAGGGGTAATATCTGTGGGGATTGTTTCACCATGAATATTAGCTAGTTCGTAAGTTGTAATTTTGATAGTCTCAATAGCTCGTTGGACTTCAACTCTTGAAAATGTAATTGGTTTTGCTACCTCTTTTGTGAGAGTCATAGCAAACTCTTCTAAATTATTTTCTATATATTTAGCTACATCTTCAAGCCATACAATTCTTTGAGAAAGAGGTGTTAATTTTGCCTCTCTAGTTGCTTCTTTAGCTATATTTAATGCTCTTAAAGTATCCTCTTTGTTACAAATTGGTACACTTGTTGCTATCTCTTTTGTATAGGGGTTATATATATCAATTCTCTCATCTCTATCTTCTTGAGTTGAACCAAAAAATATATCTGCCCTATTTATAGTATTAGGTTTAACCTCTTCAATATCTACTATACTCTCACTAGAATCTTTTGATTTAAAAAATCCAAACATCAATCAATCCTCTTTTATTTCTTTTTCTTAAATAGTCCTGCTACACCACCAAAGGCTTTTTTTACTAAACCTTTACTATTTGTAAGTTTTTTCATATACTCATCATAATTTTTGCCTTTTTCTTCCAAAAATCCAATAAGATATTTTTCTGCATCTTCTATATTATGACTCTCTTCAATCTCTAAAAGCTTTTTATATAGAGGTTCTATCTCTTCTACCATTTTATGAGTAGCAGATTTTCTATAAGCTGTATGAGAAATTGGTTTATTTGTGAGTTTATCAAAATTTGATTCAAGTTCTGTAACAACCCAATAATATCTACCATCTTTTGCTCTATTTTTAATCAAAGCCACCATATCTTGTCCATCATGCAATCTACTCCACATCATTTTAAAAATAGTTTTTGGCATATCAGGGTGCCTTAAAATACTATGAGGCGACTCCATAAGCTCACCCATACTATATCCAGAAATTTCTACAAAATAGTCATTTGCATACTCTATTATACCCTCTGTATCAGTTTTACTTACTATATACTTTTTAGGGTCTAATTGTATCTCTTCATCTATAATTGTTTTATGTACCATAATATACTCCTTTTAATAATAAACATAACTATAAAATAAGATTTAATTTAAAATATACTATAATTTCAGTTAGTTATTTTTTATTATATCAAAATAATATTAATTAGGCTATTAAAAGAGGGGTTATAGAGATGAAAAGAGAAGAGTTATTACAAAATTTGCAAAATGCTAAGTCATCACATCTTAGTAATATGAGAAAAATTAATAGTATTATTAGAAATCAATATTTTATAAATAGAGCACCTAATATACATTTAAAAGAGTGTAGCATTGATATGTGGCTACAAAATGAAGAGTTATCCTTGCTTATGGGTTCTATTTTTTATGGTGATTTAATCAAACATCATAGTAAATGGCACGAAATCTATAGGGATTTATATAATAAGTTTTTTGATTCAAAAAAACTTCAACAATTTCTTGATAAAATTGATAATCCTAAAAATGAAAAAGAGAAAGAAAGGTTTTTAGTAAAACTATCAAAATTAAAAATTAAACTTTCAGCTAGAGAAGAAGAAGAGGTAAAAGCACTATATAGTGATTTGACCAATATCTCTAATAAACTTATATCTACAATGGAGAGTTGTGAGCGAAAAGTAAAAGCAACAGCATCAAATATGTTTGATACTCTATAATAAATTTGAGTTTTATAGCCTTTTAATCATTTTTTAGATAATATCTTATTTAAAAACTATATATTATCTAGGGAGATATTTAAATGAATGAAGCAAAAAAAATATGGATGGATGGTGAGCTTGTAGATTGGAAAGATGCCAAAGTTCATGTTTTAACTCATACACTACATTATGGGAACGGAGTTTTTGAAGGTACACGAGCATACCAAACAGAAGATGGTTTAGCAATATACAAACTTGATGAACACTGTAAAAGACTATATAACTCAGCAAAAATTACAGCAATAAAACCAAATATATCATTAGAAGAGGTAAAAAAAGCTCATATTGAACTACTTAAAGCTAATGATTTTAAAAATGATGTATATCTTCGTCCTTTGATATATCTAGGATATGGACAGATGGGAGTACATCATGTAAAAGCACCTGTTCATACAATGATAGCTGCTTGGGAGTGGGGTGCATATTTAGGTGAAGAGGGTCTTGAAAAAGGTATTAAAGTTTGTACATCTTCAATCACTAGAAATCCTGTTCGTTCTACATTTGGAAAAGCAAAAGCAGTAGCAAATTATCTAAACTCTCAAATGGCAAAATATGAAGCTATTGAAGCTGGATTTGAAGAGGGATTGATGCTAGATGAAAATGGATTTGCAGCAGAGGGTACTGGTGAGTGTCTATTTATTGTAAGAGATGGTGTATTAATATCTCCTCCAAATGATAACTCATTAGAGTCTATTACACAAGCAACTGTTCTTAATTTAGCAAGAGATTTTGGGATACCAATAGAGAGAAGAAATATCACAAGAGATGAGATTTATATCTGTGATGAGGCATTCTTTACAGGGACTGCTGCTGAAGTTACTCCTATTAACTCACTTGACCATAGAGTAATAGGTAATGGGGCAAGAGGTAAAATGACAAAAAGATTACAGAGTGCCTATTTTGATGTAGTTTATGGACGAGATAAAAAATACAGAAGTGATTTAACATTTATTAATAGAGATACTTATGTAAAGGAGGCAAAATAATGCCTGCTGATATGAATGATTATTTCAAAAAGAAAAAGCCATCAAATGGTGGTGGTGGAAATAACAATAATAATAATAAACCAAATGGAAATGTCCCTAATGGATTTGAAAATGGTATGGGTAAATTTGCAACTACAATAGCTATAATAATATTTGTAGGTTTTTTAGCAGTATCTCTAAAACCATTTGCTATTGTAAATTCTGGAGAAGTGGGTATTAAAGTAACAACTGGTAAATTTAATCCTATTCCTCTAAAAGCTGGTCTTCATCTATATATTCCAATATTTCAAAAGATTTATATTGTAAATACCAAAATCAAAATGATAACTTATAGTAACAATTCAAGAGTTGCTATTGGTGATGGTAATAAGTATGAGGGAGGATTAAGAAGAAATGAATCTATATTAGTATTAGATAAAAGAGGTCTTAATGTTCAGATAGAACTAGCTGTCCAATATAGACTAAAAGCATCATCAGCACCTGCTACTATTGAAAAATGGGGTGATAGTTGGGAAGAGAAAATCATAAACTCAACAGTAAGAGAGGTTGTAAGAGATGTAATTGGACAATATACAGCAGAACAACTTCCTGAAATGAGAAATGAGATTGCAAAAGCTATCCAAACAAAAGTAAAAATATCTATTGATGGATTAAAAGGACAACCTGTTGAACTATCATCTGTACAACTTAGAAATATAGAACTTCCTGCAAAAATTAGAGAACAAATTGAGAGAGTTCAAATTGCAAAACAAGAGGTAACAGTAGCAGAACAGAGAAAAGAGAAAGCAAAACAAGATGCTCAAAGAAAAGCAGAAATTGCAAAAGGTGAAGCCCAAAGAAATAGAATTGAAGCACAAGGTGAAGCTGATAAGGTGAGAATTGAAGCACAAGAACAAGCAAAAGCCAATATATTAATTGCACAATCTTTGACTCCTGCATTACTACAACTCAAACAAATAGAGACTCAATTGAAATTTAATGAAGCACTTAAAGTAAATACAAATGCTCAAATATTTTTAACACCTGGTGGAGCAGTACCTAATATTTGGGTTGATGCAAAAACAAATGGTAAAAACATAGTCCAAAGAAGTACAGTAGGAAATAATGAACAATAAAGTAAAAATTGACTGGGATAAGACACCTCTTATCCCTGCCATTGCACAAGATTATGAGAATAGTGAAGTTTTGATGTTGGCATATATGAATGAAGAGGCGTATAACTTAACTCTTGAAACTAAATATGCCCACTACTTTAGCAGAAGCAAACAGAGAATTTGGAAAAAGGGTGAGAGTTCAAATCATACACAAGAGGTAGAAGATATACTTGTTGATTGTGATGGAGATACAATTGTTTTGAAAATCAAACAAAATGGTGTAGCTTGTCATACAGGTACTAAGAGCTGTTTTTTCACAAGTATAACACAAGATAAAGTGGTATTAAATCAAGAGGTAAACACAGATGCCATTTATGGTGTAGTAGATACTCTATATCATACAATTTTAAGTCGTAAAAATGATAATAGCCAAAAATCTTGGACAAAAAAACTATTAAATGATAAAGATTTACTCTTATCTAAAATTCAAGAAGAGGCAGATGAACTAGCAGTTGCAATTGATAAAGAAGATGATGCACAAGTAATTTATGAAGCATCTGATTTGTTATATCACTCTCTTGTAGGACTTGCATACCGTGATGTATCTCCTGATAGAATCAAACAAGAGTTAGCAAGAAGATTTAACCAAAGTGGAATAGTAGAAAAAGAAGGTAGAAGTAAATAAGATGGATGCTTATGAGTATAGTGAGATAATAAAACAACTCTCAACAAAAGTAGAGAATATTAGAGGTATTATCAAACTAGATGATGCTCATATTAGGCTCAAAGAGATAGAAGATATGCAACAAGAACCAACATTTTGGAATGATGCCAAAAATGCCTCTAAAGTATCACAAGAGAAAAAAAGGTTAGAGATAGCTATTGAAAAACTCAACAATGCAACAACTTCACTACAAGATGCACAAGAGTATTTTGAGTTAGCTAATAGTGAAAATGATAATGAGACACTAGAGATGCTTTATGATGATATTTCTACTATTGAAGAGGATATTAATACTCTTGAAGTCCAAATGATGTTATCAGGAGAACACGATAGTAATAGTGCTATTGTATCAATTCACCCAGGGGCTGGTGGTACAGAGAGTCAAGATTGGGCTAATATGCTATATAGAATGTATCTTAGATGGGCAGAACGAAGAGGCTTCAAAGTAGAAGAGCTAGATTATCAATCAGGCGAAGAGGCAGGGATAAAAGATGTAAGTTTTATTATCAAAGGCGAAAATGCTTATGGATACCTCAAAGTAGAAAATGGTATCCATAGACTTGTAAGAATATCCCCATTTGATAGCAATGCCAAAAGACATACATCTTTTAGTAGTGTGATGGTATCACCAGAGATTGAAGATGATATTGATATTGTAATAGAAGATAGAGATATTAGAATAGATACATATAGAGCAAGTGGAGCAGGTGGGCAACATGTCAATAAGACAGAGAGTGCTATTAGAATAACTCATATTGAGACAAACATAGTAGTACAGTGTCAAAATGATAGAAGCCAACACAAAAATAAAGCAACTGCTATGAAGATGCTTAAATCAAGATTATATGAGTACGCCCAAGAGCTAAAACAGGCAAAACTTGATGGAGTAAGCAAATCAGATATCGGTTGGGGACATCAAATCCGTTCGTATGTATTAGCACCATACCAACAGATAAAAGATACTAGAAGCAATCAACCATTTTCTAATGTAGATGCTATTTTAGATGGAGATATTGATAAGGTAATAGAGGGTGTATTAATAGCACAAGCTCATTAATCTAGCAATTACTTTAGATACTCCAAGAGATGTACATCAGGTATCCAACCTAGCATCTCTTCCTCTATTTATAGTATGCCTTTACAATATACTATCCAATCCTAACTCTTCTAAAAATTTATTATGTTCATCTGTGTATTTTTTAATATCATCATGATTACTCTTTAAATCAATATTTACCTCTTTTAAATCTATCTTTTTTTCAGGTTTAGCAGTGCTTACATATCTTGAAATATTTAGATTAAAATCATTCTCTTTTATCTTCTCTAAAGTTACTCTTTTAGAGTATCTCT